>NZ_KV808723.1:116233-154644 GCF_001812365.1 Anaerococcus sp. HMSC065G05 | reverse complement strand
AATTGTGCTTTACTCATTATTTCCTCCTAATTTTTATTTAATACTTCTTCTTTTACACTTTCAGGTACTTGAGCGTAATGATCAAATTGCATTGAATATGTTGCTCTACCTTGAGTTTTACTTCTTAGATCTGTTGCATATCCAAACATTTCTGAAAGTGGTATGAAAGCATTTAATACATGAATTCCATCTTTTGGATTCATTCCATCAATCTTACCTCTTCTTGATGAAACATCTCCCATTACATCTCCTAGATATTCATCTGGTGTAGTAATTTCAACTTTTTCCATTGGCTCAAGTAAAATTGGTTTAGCTTTTGCTACTGCGTTTTTAAGAGCCATAGATCCTGCTACGTGGAAGGCAACTTCTGATGAATCTACTTCGTGGTATGAACCATCGAATACTTCAACGTGCATATCAACCATTGGATATCCACCAAGGATACCTTGAGTAGCTGCTTCTCTAACACCTTCTTCAACTGGTTTGATGTATTCTTTTGGAATTGCTCCTCCGACGATTTTGGATTCGAATGTGATTCCTGCTCCTTCTTCGCCTGGCATAATTCTAAGAACAACATCTCCGTATTGACCAGAACCACCGGATTGTCTTACAAACTTACCTTGTGCTTCTGCAGGTTGTGTAATAGATTCTCTGTATGCTACTTGTGGGTTACCAATGTTAGCTTCTACTTTGAATTCACGAAGTAATCTATCAACGATAATTTCAAGGTGTAATTCTCCCATTCCTGAAATTATTGTTTGTCCAGTTTCTTCATCTGTTTTTGTAACGAATGTTGGGTCTTCTTCTGCAAGTTTTTGAAGTCCTATTGCCATTTTATCTTGACTTGCTCTTGTTTTTGGTTCAATAGCAACTGAGATAACTGGATCTGGGAATTCCATGTTTTCAAGAATTATTTGGTCATCTTGAAGGCAGAGTGAATCTCCTGTTGTTGTATTTTTAAGTCCAAGAAGAGCTACTATATCTCCACAATAACCTGTTTCGATTTCTTCTTGTTTGTTTGAGTGCATTTGTAGGATTCTTCCTACTCTTTCTTTCTTACCTTTTGTAGCATTGTAGATGTATGAACCTGATTCAATTGTTCCTGAATAGATTCTTGCATAAATTAACTTACCTACATAAGGGTCAGTTACTACTTTAAATGCTAAGGCAGCTAAAGGTTCTTTATCTCCAGCTTTTCTTTCAAGAACTTTTTCTTCATCTTTAGGGTCAGTTCCTTGAACTGCTGGTATATCTAGTGGGCTTGGCATGTAATCAACTATGGCATCAAGAAGTGCTTGAACACCTTTATTTTTATATGCTGAACCACATAGACATGGGAAAATTTTCTTTTCAATTGTTCCCTTTCTTATAGCAGCTTTAATTTCTTCTTCAGAAACTTCTTCACCTTCTAGATATTTCATCATTATTGTATCGTCAATTTCTGATAATTCTTCTAAAAGATTTGCTCTATATTCTTCAGCTTTTTCTTTTAAATTTTCTGGAATTTCGCCTTTGATTGGGTGAGCTCCTAAGTCTTCTGTTTTATATGTTACAGATTCCATTGTTACTAGGTCAACTACACCTTCAAATTCTTGCTCAGCTCCTATAGGAATTTCTATAGGTACTGCATTTGCTTTTAATTTTTCTTTTATTGTATCTACAGACATGAAAAAGTCAGCGCCTGTAGCATCCATTTTATTTATGAAACAAAATCTTGGAATGTCATATTTGTCAGCTTGTCTCCAAACTGTTTCAGATTGTGGTTCTACACCACTTTTCGCATCAAAAAGTGCAACAGCACCATCAAGAACTCTTAGAGATCTTTCTACTTCAACTGTAAAGTCAACGTGGCCTGGTGTGTCTATGATGTTTATTCTGTGATCATTCCAGTAACATGTTGTAGCAGCAGAACCAATTGTGATTCCACGTTCTTTTTCTTGGTCCATGGAATCCATTACTGCTGTACCATCATGGGTATCACCGATTTTATATATCTTTCCTGTATAAAACAACATTCTTTCTGTTACTGTTGTTTTACCAGCATCGATATGCGCCATGATACCAATATTTCTGGTTGCTTTTAATGAGACATCTCTTGACATTGATCCCCCTAATATCTATAGTGTGCGAAAGCTTTATTAGCTTCTGCAGCTCTGTGCATTTCTTCTTTACGTTTAACGCTGGCACCAGCATTGTTTGATGCATCTAAAATTTCTTTAGATAATCTTTCTACCATAGTTTTTTCTCCACGTGCTCTTGAGAAATTAACTAACCATCTTAAACCTAAAGTTTGTCTTCTTTCTGGTCTAACTTCCATAGGTACTTGGTAGTTAGCTCCACCTATTCTTCTTGCTTTAACTTCAAGTGTTGGCATAATATTTTCTAAAGCTTGGTAGAATACTTCTAATGGATCATTTCCTGAAGTTTCTCCAACTATTTCGAAAGCATCATAAACTATTTTTGTAGCAACGCCTTTTTTACCATCAAGCATAACGTTGTTGATTAGTTTTGTTACAACTCTATCGTTATACTTTGCATCAGGCATTACCTCTCTTTTTGGTATATGTCCTTTTCTTGACACTTTGCTTCCCTCCTTTACCAATTTTAGTAATATCTTTAGTACTCGACCATAAGGCCTTAAAAACGACCTTAAAGCCGTTCGTGTGCACATATACTTTTATTTTGATCTCAGTACATTATGCACTACATCTAAATACTACTAATTATCTTTTTTAGCTCCGTATTTAGATCTACCTTGTTTTCTTCCTTCTACTCCTGCTGTATCAAGAGTACCTCTTATGATATGGTATCTAACACCTGGAAGGTCTTTTACTCTTCCTCCTCTAATTAGTACAACAGAGTGTTCTTGAAGATTGTGTCCGATTCCTGGTATATAAGAAAGAACTTCTGCACCATTAGTAAGTCTTACTCTGGCAATTTTTCTCAAAGCTGAGTTAGGCTTTTTAGGTGTAACTGTTCTTACTGAAGTACAAACTCCACGTTTTTGTGGTGATTGAGATTTGGTTTGTCTTCTTTTAAGAGTATTGAAGTTATAACCTAAAGCTGGTGTATCTGATTTTTCCTTAGTAGTTTTTCTACCTTTTCTAACAAGTTGATTAATTGTAGGCATAATGCACCTCCTTTTTTTCTAAATTTTAATCATCTTAAAAATTGGCCTTACGCCAATCCTTATTAATTTTACACTCTTAGTATATATATGTCAAGTAATTTAAAGGCTTTTAGATATTTAAATTATTTTTGATTTAATTAAATTCTTACAAATTTTTTTATAAATAGTACAATGTAATCAAAAAGAGGAAGATATGGAAAAATTTTATAAAATATTATTGCTAGATCTAGAAAAAAAGAAATATGAAATTGAATATATTGATAAAAAAAATATGAATTTTTATATGGGAGGATTTGCTCTTTCTTTGTTTTTTTTAAATAAAAACAAAAATTTTAAAAATCCTTGGATGATTTTTACATCTTCAATCATCGAATATAAAAATCCGATTTCTAAATTTATAATTATGGGAAAAAATAATTCTGGTAAAATTTTCTACAAAAATATGGGCGGAGATTTTTCTTATTTTCTTAAATCAAATTCTTATGATGGACTTGTTTTGTTAAATAAGTCTGATTTTCCTGTGGAAATTTATATTGATAAAGATAAAATTTTATTTAATGAAAATTCTAATAAAAATTATTCAAACTCTTCTACTTTTAATTATTTAAGGAAAAAATATGGAGATAATTCATCTTCTATTTATATTACAAATTCAACTATAAAAAAAGATAATTTGGCAAGACTTGTTGAAGATAAATATCGTGGTTGTTCAAAAAATCTTTCAAATCTTTTGTATGAAAAAAATGTAATTTCCATTTCAGTTAAAAAAAATAATTTAAGAAAGATAAATATCCCATCAATTTTTAAAAACAATCTCAATAGACAATGTGATGGATGTATTTTGGGTTGTTTTGATAAAAAATCTCACGAAAAAGAAAATCTTTTTTCAATTAAAAATTCTTATAATGATTACGATTTAGAAAAATTAAATAAAATAAAAACTAGACTTGATGAGTATGGAATTGATATTTATGGCTTATCAAAAAGCATAGAATTTTCATATAAATATTTAAACCATATTTACAAATTCGAAAATTTAAATATCGACCAATTGGATAATATTACAAAAAAAATCGTAAGTGATAAAAAAGATGAAATTTATAGTGATTTGGCTTGTGGTAGGAAATATTTAGAGAAGAAATATAAAATAAAATCTTTATCAGATAAAAAAAGAAAAAATATTCCTAAGGATTATCTAAAAATAATTGATTCGGCAGGAATGTGTTTGTTTGCTACAAACCCAAAAGATTTATCAAATATTGTAAATACCATAAATGAACTTTCAAATTTAAATTACAGCATTGATGATGTTAAAAATTTAATAAAAGAAATCGGAAAATTAGAAAGCAGCTTAAATTAATTTAAGCTGCTTATTTTTTAATTCTATGTGATAGTCAAAGCTATAATCGTCTAAATTATCATGACTTATTATAATTATCATCCTATCTTCTTTTTCTTTTAGCCACTTATCCAAAAATATATTTGCATCAATCCTTGATTTTTTATCCATTTGAGAAAAGGGTTCATCTAGTAGCAAGGTCTGATTTGCTTTTAACATAGTCCTTAAAAAAACTACTTTTTCTTTTTCTCCTCCTGATAAGCTGTCTATATTTTGGTCTAATAAATTTTCTATTGCAAAAAATTCCAAGTCTTTTTTTATATTTTCAATATTTTTTCCTATTATTTTAAAATTATCTCTTGGAGTTTTTTTGAAAATAAAGGGATTTTGAGCTTGATAAACTATATTTTTATCATTTTCAATACTTCCTTTTACAAAGGTATTTATTCCAATAAAAGACTTTAATAATGTCGATTTGCCCGCTCCATTTTCTCCAGTTAAAATATATTTTTTTCCATCATAGAAAGTGAAATCTTCTATGTGAAATAATAATTTTTCATAAATTTCAGCTTGTACGTTTTTTATTTTTATCATCATTTCTCCTAGAAAAAATCATTGCAAAAATAGAAATTCCAAAGGAAATTAGCATAAGAATAATTCCAAGTTTTATACTCATAGAATAGTTTCCCTTATTATTTTCAAGAACTATTGCGGATGTCAAAACCCTAGTTTTATATCTTATATTTCCTCCTACAATCATTACAGCTCCTACTTCTGATATAGCTCTACCAAATCCTGTTATAAGCGCCGAAGAAAGCGAATAGGTGCTTTCTTTTAGCAACTGCCTATACATTTTGAATTTTGAAATTCCAAGTCCTAAGCAAGTTTCTACAAATGAATTTCTAATTTCTTCTACTGCTGGATATATATTTGCACAAATTATTGGTGTTACTATGAGAATTTGGGCAATTATTATAACTTTTTGCGTATAAAGCCAAGAAAGTTTTCCAAATATTCCATTTTTTGAAAATAAAATATATACAAAAACTCCCGCTATTACTGGTGGCAAAGATGTGAAAGCATTGATAAGAATTTTTAAAATTTTTATAAATTTATTTTCATTTAATCCAAGGTAAAAGGCCAAAAAAATCGCAAAAATTCCAGATATTATCGTTGAAATTATACAAATTTTTAAGGTCAATAAAACTATGGAATAAATTTCATTCATCCTATTCTCCTAAAAAGAAAAGTTGTTGACCATATTCCTCTTTTCCGTATTCACTAATTAATTTTTTTGCCTTATCTGATAGCATCCAATCTTGGAATTTCTTAGCTACTTCTGGGTTTGTGCCTTTTACTTTGTCAGGATTTACTATAATAATTGAATAAACATTTTTAAGAGCATCTGATTGGTCAACTAAAACTTCTAAATCCAAATCATTTTCCATGGTTAAAAATGTTGATAAATCTGTTAAAGTATAGGCGTTATTTTCTGATGCAAATGTTAAGGTTGCTCCCATTCCATCTCCAAGTGAGTTGTAGTTATCTTTTTTTGATAATTCGTCAACATCAACGCCTGCTTTTTCCCAAATTTTTAATTCTTTGTTGTGAGTTCCTGACTCATCTCCTCTTGATACAAATTTTTCGCCCTTTTCATTTATTAATTTGAAGGCTTCTTCTGCATCTTTTCCTTTTATTCCTGCTGGATCACCCTTTGGTCCAACTATTACAAAGAAATTGTGCATAAAAGATTTTCTTTCAAGTCCATATCCTTCTTCAATAAATTTTTCTTCTGCATCTTTTGAGTGAACCAAAATTACATCAGCATTTCCTGCCTTTGCATCTTCGATTGCAGCTCCTGTTCCTTTTGAAACAATTTCCATGTCAAGTCCTGTGTCTTTTTTCAAATCATCTCTTAAATAATCCATTAGTCCTGAATCATTGACTGAAGTTGTTGTTGTAAGCTTTACAATTTTTTCTTCGCTTGTATTTTCGTTTGAGCTTTCCACAATTTCATTACTTGTAGAATTTACATTGGAATCTGTTTTTATTTCTTTTGTATTTTTTCCACATCCTGTTAGTCCAAATAACAAAGTAAGTGCCAATAAATGTAATTTTTTAATTTTCATATTATCCTCCTATAAAATATTTCCACTATCTTTAGTATTATACCCACCTAAATCTTCCATTTTATTTTTGAATTCATCTGATTTTAAAACTTCAACCAAGTCCTTGATAGATTCAAGTTTTAAATTTTCTTTTTTTATTATAAATTGATATTCTTCATCTTTTAGGTAAATAAAATCTATATCCATTTTTATGGCTGCCGATTCAACTCCAATTGAAAAATCACAATCTCCATTTTTTACTGCAAGGGCAGCTGACAAGTGAGTAGTCACCTCGTTATCGTAGCCATTTATGATTTCTGGATCAATATTTTTCTTTTTTAACAAATAGTCAAACAGCAAACGAGTCCCTGCTCCTCTTTGCCTGTTGACCATTTTTTTATCAAGAAGATCTTCAATTTTTTTTATTTTTAATGGATTATTTTTTTGAACAAATATCCCCTGCCTACGACCAACCACATTTATTTTTGAAACTTCGTCTTTTTCAAAAAATAAGTCAATGGCCTCATTATTATAAGTTCCATTTTGATCAAGTAAATGTGATGGAGCAAGCATACAATCGCCTTGGCTTAGGGCCTTAAGACCTGCCAAAGAACCAACGTGAGATGAGGAAATTCTTGTAAGCTTATTATCTTTTGCAAATAAATCATTTAAAATATCCAAAACTATATCATGAGATCCAATTGAAACTATCCTGTTTTCAAAAACTTTTTTTGGAATTGGCCTATGAAGAGTGACTTCTACCAAATCTCCCCTATTATAGCCTTCAATATTTCTATCAATAATTAAATAGCCGTCTGATTCTGATAAAGAAAAAAGGGATCCAGCCTTCCTATCAAGAGGTGTTACAATAATTTCTCCATCAACTAAGCCAATTTTAACCCTAATGTATTCCCTGTTTTTTAATGAAGAAATAACAGGTTTGGTAAGTTTTGCCTTAATTTTTATTTTATCATCTGAAATAATTCTCATTTTTTTAAGAAGAGTAGGAAGAACAATTTTATCAAAAACTATGTGAGTTGAAACGGGATAGCCTGGAAGTCCTACAAAGGGAGTTTGGGAAATTTTCCCAAGAATTGCAGGCTTTCCTGGTTTTATTGAAAGTCCGTGGACAAAAACTTCTCCAATTTCTTCCACAATTTCTCTTGTATAATCCTTGCTTCCCGCTGAAGTTCCTGCAATTAATGTTACAAAATCACTTTCTTTTTGAGCCTTTTCTAGAGCCTTTTTAATTTGTGCTTTTTCATCTTTTACAATGGGATAAATTATTGTTTCAAAGCCACACTCTTTTGCCATAGATTTTAACATTGAAGAATTTGATTCGATAATTTTTCCTTTAACCAAGTCTTCTTTGTTATCAATTATTTCGTTTCCAGATGGAATAATTCCAATTACTGGCTTTTTTAAAACTTCAACTTCATTTATTCCTGCAGAAATTAAAACTGAAAGATCAACCGACCTAAATTTGTGGTAAGATGTAAAAATTAAATCTTTTTCGATTACATCTTCTCCTTGAATTCTTATATTTTCCCAAGCATTTACAGGTTTTAAAATTACAATTCCATCTTCTTGAATTTCCACATCTTCTATCATTATTACTGCATCATAAGGTTTTATTAAGGCGGAACCCGTATTGCAATAAATAAAATCTTCATTTTTTAAAAACAAGGGTTTATTTTCTCTTGCAAGTATTGTCATCTCACTTTTTACCATTACCCCATCCATAGCTGATGAATGGTAGGCTGGAGATGAATATTTTGCAAAAATTGCATTTTTTGAAACTCTTCCAAAGGCATCCTTAGAATCTATTATTTCACTTTTTTCATCTGCATAAAATTCCCCAATATTTTCGTGGAAAATCTCTATTGCCTCTTCTAATTCTTTTGTATCTAAATAAATATTTCTCATCTAATAAGATTCACCCACACTTTTTCATTTTCTTTTATTCCTTCAACGTACTCATCAATCACAATATAACCCTTGGCTTTTTTTAGTAGGGAAATATTGTTGGAAAATCCAAAAATAGGACTTGCCACAAGCTCGTCTCCTTCTTTTTTAATTTCTACAAGACAAATCATGGTTTTTGCTGAAGTATTTGCAATATTTCTTTTAATTTTGCATTTTATTTTTAAATTTTCATCAATTTTAAAATATTTTTCATAGGCTTTTTCAAAAATCGTCCTAAAAACTGCATAGGCACTAATGGGATTTCCAGGAAGTCCCAAAATCATTGTATTGTTGTTTTGACTTAAACTTGTCGGCTTTCCAGGTTTTATGGAAATTCCGTGATAAATCATTCCAGGATTTAACTTTTTTGAAATTTCTGGAACAAAATCCTTGTTTCCCTTTGATGATGAACCAGAAATTATTATCAAATCCAAATCTTCTTCAAGCTCTTTTTTTATAAGATCTTTATCATCTTGTAAATGTTTCATAGAAAGAACATCAATCCCCATGTTTTTCAACATTGAATAAAGCATGTAAGAATTAATATCTCTTGATTTCCCTGGCACAAGTTTTGCATTTACTGGAATAATTTCATCTCCTGTTGATAAAATTTTGCATTTTAATTTCTCATAAACTTCAATTTTTTCATAGCCCAAGCTTGCAGCCATGGCTATAGTTTCAGGATCTATGATTTTTCCTTCTTTTTCGTAAATATCTCCAATTTTTGAATCATCGCCAATATCTATAATATTTTCCATAAAAACCACAGGCTTACTGATTGAAATTAATTTTTTTGACAAAATTTCTGTATATTCTATGGGTAAAACCGCATCTGCTCCTTCTGGAACCATACCACCAGTATAAATTTTTGAGGCCTCACCTCTTTTTAATTTTTTTTGGGGAATATGGCCCATTTGGATTTCTTCAACAACTTTTAACATTGAAGGAATAGAATCAGTCGCTCCTAGGCTATCCTTATAATTTATGGCATAACCGTCCATTGTACTTTTCTTAAAACATGGCAAATCATCTTTTGAAATCAAGTCCTTAGCCAAAATATAGCCCAAAGAATGGCAAGTTTTCATTTGGATTTTTTTCTTATATCCAATTTTTTCCATCAAAGAAACTTGTAAGTCAATCGCCTCATCAATTTTTACAACATCTAATAAATCCATACCAACCTCATATTATCGAAAGATTTTCATTTTTTTTATAAATGTTAAATCTCTCGCCTCTTGCAAAACCTATCAAATTTATATTTTTCTCCATTGCCAAATCAACTGCAAAACTTGTTGGGCATGACTGGGAAATAAGAAGGTTAAAACCTATATTTGAAATTTTTTCCAAAATTATTTCACTAATCCTACAAGATGTAAAAATAAATTTATCAGATAGGTCAAGATCATTTTTTAAAATATAGCCAATTAATTTATCAACGGCATTACTTCTTGAAACATCTTCTTCAAATTTTATAATCTCATAATTTTTTACAAGGGCACAAGAATGAGCTCCTCCAGTTCTTTTAAAAATCTCAGACTCATTTTGAAATCTTTTGGAAAATTCAAAAAGTTTTTCCCTATCAATTGTTTGATTTTTAATCTCACTTATCTTATTTTTAGATTTTTCTTTATCTAAATCAACATAGGCTTTGTTCTCTTCTATTTTTAAATTTTTAATGTCACTCATTGAATTAATAATATTTTCGCTATAAAGATGACCTATGACAAGATTTTCTATTTCAACTGGAGTGCATGTTAGTCTTGTAAATTTTTCCCCATTTACATAAATTTCTAAAGGATATTCAACAATTACCTCATCCATCAAGTTTAGGTCCTTGACCTTTCCAATTTTTTCAATTTGGTATTTTTTAACTGAATTCATTTTTACTCTCTTCTATAAATTTTTTCCAATCATCAGGATAATTTAAATTTCTAAAAATTTTCTCTACATTTTTAATATCTTTTATTTCCTCTTTTTTTATCACAGTGGGAGAAATTTCTCTTAAAAATCCATTCAAACTGCGTCCGCCCTTTTTTATATATTTTTCCAAATCTTTTGCCAATTCTTTTTTATAAAGGGCAAAAAATGGCTCAAAATATTTTTCATTTTTGTAGGCCAAAATTTTTTCATAGGATTTTTCCTTCAAAAAATCAATGTAAGCTTGATTAAAATAAGGCATGTCGCAGGCAATTAGAAAATTATCCTCATTTTTTGCATAAATAAGGCCACTATACAATCCTGCACAGGGGCCAATATTTTTTATTATATCTTCTTTTATTAGTATATCATTTTTATAATTTTTATACCTATTTTCAAAAAAGTCTTTTTCATTTGACAAAATAATGATTTGATCAAAATTTTTTGCCAAGTTTTCTATAATGGTGTCAATCAAATAGACACCATTATAGGATAACTTTTGTTTATTAACTCCCATCCTTGTACTTTTTCCTCCGCAAAGAAGGAGAGCCGTCATTTTTTTATTTCCCATCAGCCACCCCAGCTAATGTTCATATATTGGTCCATCAACTTATCATATTCTTTTTTGAAAATATTTGCGTGTTCATCTTCCCAACTAGAAAAATTCTCCAAAATTTCTTTTAATTCTCCATCATCAACTTTTTTTGCCATAGATTTATAATAATCCCTAAAATCTTCTTCGATAAGATATGCCATTCTTAAAACATTCATATCAGGAATCATGGATTGTTCCAAATTTTGGTCCAAATTTTCACTTTCTTTTCTTTGGTCAAAAAATTCTTCCGCATTGTCTTTTGGCAAAGTCAAATCTTTTTCATCAACATCTTCTCCTTTGTATTTGGAAAGAAGATTTTTTAGATATTCATAATGACCCCACTCAATTTTTGATAATTTTTTAAAAACTGCTTGGGTTTGTAGATTTTGACTTTTTTCTGCATTATCTTTATAAAAATTGTGCCCATAAAGTTCCATTTCCATGGCAAGGCTAATTATTTTTATTGGATCATACATAAGATCCCCTTTCTATTTTTTCAATCATAACACTTGCAACTTTAAGCTCAGGAATTTTTGCAATTGGATCAAGGGTTGGATTTGTAAGCCTATTTGCTGGTCCATCAACATAATGGAAAGGCATAAATACAACTCCTGGATTTATTTTTTCCGTCACTTTCGCATAAGATTCTACACTTCCACGTCTTGATGAAACTTTAATTTTTTCACCATTTTTTATATTATAAATTTTTGCAGTTTGTGGGGAAATTTCTATATAAGATTTTCCTGCAATTTCACTTAATCCTTCAATTTTTCCTGTCATAGTTCTTGTATGATATTGGTAAAGCATTCTTCCAGTTGTAAGAATCAATGGATATTTTTCATCTGGAAGTTCCTTGCTTTCTTCATAATCTATTGGTACAAAAAGTCCCTTGCCCCTTGCCATTGTATTTTTGTGTAAATATTTTGTTCCAGGGTGGTCTTTGTTTGTGCAAGGCCATTGAAGAGATTCTTTTCTAAGTCTTTTGTAAGAAATTCCACCGTATGAAGGAGTACATCCTGCAATTTCATCCATAATTTCACTAGGATCTGCATAGTATTCTTCATATCCCAAAAGTGTAGAAATTTCCATCAAAATTTGCCAGTCAGCTTTGGAATCTCCAATTGGATCAATTGCCTTATTGATTCTTTGAATTCTTCTTTCTGTATTGGTAAAAGTTCCGTCTTTTTCTGCAAATGATGCTGCTGGTAAAACTACATCAGCAAATTCTGCAGTTTCAGATAAGAAAATATCTTGAACAAGTAGAAAATCTAATTTTTTCAAGGCTTCTCTTATATGATTTTGGTCAGGATCTGAAATCATAGGATTTTCTCCCATTATATATAAAAATGAAAGATCTCCTTTGTTTGCTGCATCCATCATCTCTGTAATTGTTAGGCCTTTTTTATCTGGAAGATCTCTTTTCCAAAATTCTCCCATTCTCTCTCTTACAGGATCGATAAATACTTTTTGATATCCTGTATAATCTGTAGGAAGTGCTCCCATATCACAAGCACCTTGAACGTTATTTTGTCCTCTTAAAGGATTTATTCCTGTAGATTCAAAACCAACATTTCCTGTAAGCATTTGTAGATTTGAAGTTGATCTTACACCATTTGTTCCTGATGAATGTTGGGTTATTCCCATTGAATAATATAAAGCACCTTTGTTTGCTTTTGCATACATTCTTGCAGCTTTTATAAGATCATCTTTGTTTATATGGCAAATTTTTGCAACAAGGTCTGGTGTATATTTTTCTACAGTTTTTCTAAATTCTTCAAAGCCCTCGCATCTTTCATTTATATAATCCATATCATGAAGATTTTCTTTTAAAATTATATGCATAAGACCGTTTAAAACTGCAATATTAGTTCCAGGTTTTATTTGTAAATAAATATCTGCATAATCTGCAAGTTCAATTTCCCTAGGATCTATAACTATAAGTTTTGCGCCTTCTTTTACTCTTTTTTTGATTTTGGTCCCAATAACTGGGTGGTTTTCTGTTGTATTTGTTCCAATTATTATAAAGGCATCAGTTCCTTCAATTTCTGAAATACTGTTTGTCATCGCTCCACTTCCAAGAGTATTTGCAAGACCTGCTACGGTTGATGCGTGGCAAAGACGAGCACAGTGGTCTACATTATTTGTTTTAAAAACCGTCCTTACAAATTTTTGGAATAAATAATTTTCCTCGTTTGTACATCTTGCTGAAGAAAATCCTCCAAATCCATCTGGACCTTTTTTCTCCATTGTTTCATCATATTTTTCTTTTATTAATCTGTAGGCTTCTTGCCAAGATGCTTCAACTAATTTTCCCTTTTTTCTAATAAGAGGTTTTGTAAGTCTATCAGGATGGTTTACAAATTTGTGGGCAAATTTTCCCTTTACACACAAAAGCCCATCATTTGGAATTGTATTAATTGGTTCAACTTCAACAATCCTATTTCCTTTTATAAGTAAATTTATTTGGCAACCTACACCACAATATGAACAAGTTGTTTGAACTTTACGAGTTTCCCAATACCTAAACTTATCTTCTGCGTATTTTTTCTTAGGATTTAAGGCTCCAACTGGACAAGCTGAAACACAATTTCCACAAGAAACACAATCTGAAAAACCAAGTCCCTTATCCATAGGGGTTCCAATATATGTATCAAATCCTCTGTCGACAAAACTTATGGCATGGCTATTTTGGAGATTATTGCACACACTTACACAAATCCCACATTTTATACACTTATTAGGATCGTAAGAATAAAATTTATTTGAAAAATCAATTGGTAAATCTTTTATCTCTCTTTTAAAAGATCCCTCACTTATTCCATACTCATAGCAATAATTTTGTAATTTACATTTTCCAGACTTATCACAAGATAGGCAATCATTTGGATGGTTTGAAAATAATAAATCCAAAATTTCTCTTCTCATTTTCATTATTTTTTCACTGTGAGTATAAATTTTCACCCCATCTTTTAATTTTTGTAAACAAGCCGTAACTGGAGTTTTATATCCTTCGATTTCAACAATACAAAGTCTACAAGCTCCATTTGGCAAAAGTCTTTCATCCTTACAAAGGGTCGGAATTTCTATGCCAATTTCCTTACAAAATTCAAGAATAGTCTTAGGAGTATCAAGATTATATTCAAAATCATTAATTATGACTTTCATATTATTCTCCTTTATCTTCTATTTTTTCAATTTTTTTATAAACATTATTTAAACCTGTGACAGTCATCCAATTAGTTTCTTTAAACTCTCCAGCCCCTTTCATGTAAGGTTTATCTGGATTATCCAAAAACATCAACTCTGTCATCATTCTTCCCTTTAAGCAAAGAGGTCTTCCAGAACCAGTTTTTTTTGCAGTAACTGCAAGATTTTTGCCATCTTTTGAATGAAGATTAAAGTCACATCCATAATCGCAAACCTTGCACTTAACTTCTTTGGTTTCTCCTTCAAAGTTTCTAATTTTTCCCATAAGCCTTCTATCAACCAAGGCCCCAACAGGACAAATTGAAACGCACCTGTTACATGAAACGCAATAGGAATGAGCAAAATCTTCTCCCAAATCGCAAGCTATATAAGAATCATAGCCCCTGTCGGCAAAAGATAAAATTGCCCTTTCTTCAACTTGCCTACAAATTTGTACGCATTTTCCACAAAGAATGCATTTTGAATTGTCTTTATAAATATAAGGGCTTGATAAATCATATTTTTCTTCTCTTTTTGCCCCATCATGGTCTCTGAATTTTACATCATATTCGTAGGCATATTTTTGTAGAAGACAAGTTCCAGCTTTTTGACAAGTTAGACAGTCATTTGGATGAGAGTCTAGTAAAAGTTGCAAAATATTTCTTCTTTTTTCTCTTAAATCATCAGTTTGAGTTTTTACTTCCATCCCATCACTTGCCCTTGCTGAACAAGAAGTTTCAATTTTACTTCTACCATTTTTTGTAATTTCAACTATACAAAGTCTACATCCACCAAAGGCATCAAGACTTGGATCATAGCAAATCGCAGGAATTTCTATCCCATTTTCTCTTGCTATATCCAAAACAAACCTATCTTTTTGAGTTTTTATTTCTTTTCCATCAATTTTTATTGTAATATCTGTCATAAGATCATCCCTTTACTACAGCTTTTGGTTTTATTGGACAAACATTATAGCAAGTTCCACACTTAATACATTTTTCTTGATCAATTATGTATTTTTCTTTAGCTTTTCCACTAATACAACCAACAGGACAATTTCTCTTACAAGTTCCACATCCTATACAATTATCTTCGATTTTATAAGATAATAATGCATTACAAGATCCAGCTGGACAGTGTTTATTTTCAATATGGTCTATGTATTCGTCTTTATAATATTTTAAGGTAGAAATTACTGGAAAGGCTGCTGATTTTCCCAAACCACAAAGAGAAGCCTCTGTTACCAATTCGCTTAACTCTTCAAGCCTATCAATATCTTCCATTTTTCCCTTTCCTGCTACAATTCTTTCAAGAATTTCCAAAATTCTCTTTGTACCTTCCCTACAAGGAACGCATTTTCCACAGGATTCATCACAAGTAAAGTCGAGGAAAAATCTTGCTATGTCAACCATACAAGTATTTTCATCCATAACTACCATTCCACCTGAACCCATAATAGAATTTAATTCTTTTAGGGTTTCATAATCTACAGATGAATCCAAATATTTTGCAGGAATACATCCACCAGATGGTCCACCTGTTTGAACAGCTTTTAATTCTTTGTCGCCTTCAATTCCTCCGCCCAAATCATAAATAATTTCTCTTAAAGTTGTTCCCATAGGAACTTCGATCAATCCACTGTTTTTTACATCTCCAACCAAGGAGAAAACTTTGGTTCCAGGAGATTTTTCCGTACCAATGCTTCTGTACCAATCAGCACCATTTATAATAATTTGAGCAACATTTGCCAAAGTTTCTACATTATTTATAACTGTAGGTTTTTGCCACAAGCCCCTAAAAGCTGTACGGTGGATTTTAACTCTTGGCATCCCTCTTTTGCCTTCAATTGATTCCATCAAAGCTGTAGATTCTCCACAAACAAAAGCACCTGAACCTAGCCTTAATTCAATTGTAAAATTAAAACCAGAATCCATTATATTTTTTCCTAGAAAACCTTTTTCTTCAGCATCTTTTATAGCATATTTTAAACTTTCAACAGCCTTTGGATACTCAGCCCTTACATAAATAAATCCTTCATCACTTCCAATTGCATAACCTGCAATAGCCATTGCCTCAAGAACTGAATGTGGGTCATTTTCAAGAATTGACCTATCCATATAAGCACCTGGGTCTCCCTCATCGGCGTTACAAATTATATATTTTTTATCCACATCATAATCAAATGCAGTTTGCCATTTTTTCCCAGTAGGAAAACCAGCTCCTCCTCTTCCACGAAGCATTGAATTTGAAATAGTTTCAATAATTTCTTTCCTATCCATTTTTGATAGGGCCTTATGTAGGGCAAAATATCCGCCCCTTGCTATGTACTCATCGATATTTCTTGGATTAATAACCCCACAATTTCTAAGGGCAATTTTCACCTGAATATCATCAGTTTTTTCAAGTTTTTCCGGGTGAGAAACTTGTGTATTTTCTTTTATTTTTTCAAGATATTCCAAATTTAACATAATTCACCTACTTATTTTCTTCCAAAACTTTAGAAACATCATCTTTTGTAAAATGTTCTACTTGCTCACCATTTATTTCAACTACAGGTGCTGCTCCACAATTTCCAAGACACCTTGTCTCTGAAATAGAAAATTTTCCATCAGGAGTGGTCTCGCCTTTTTTTATACCAAGTCTTTGTTCAAATTCATTTAAAATGTCAGCAGCCCCTTTTACATAACAAGCTGTTCCAAGACAAATATGTATATCAGTTTTTCCCTTTGGTATAAAAGTAAATTGTGAATAAAAAGTTGCGACCCCATAAACTTCTGCTAGGGGAATATTTAATTTATTTGAAATAAGTTCCATCATTTCATCTGGAAGATAGCCAAAAATACTTTGAGCCTCTTGTAAAATTGGCATCAAAGGACCTTTTCTATCCTTGTTTTTTTCTATAAATTTTTTAAATTCATTAATTTTTTCTCTATTTTCTTCTTTATCAAAAACAAAATTTCCTTTTATAGTTTTCATATTTAATCCTCTTTTTTTCTCAATGATAACCAATAAGCTAAACCTACAAAAATTCCTCCACCAACAATATTTCCTAAAGTTACTGGAATTAAATTATGGATGAAAAATCCTGACCAAGTAAGTGAGATAAGTCCATCACCAAGTCCGCTTGCAGCCGCATAAGCTGGAACTGATTTTGCAAAAATTCCTGCTGGAATATAGTACATATTTGCAATACTATGTTCAAATCCAGAAAGAACAAACAACATTACTGGGAAAAATGCACAAAGCATCTTGCCAACTTGACTATCAGATCCAAAAGACATCCAAACAGCCAAACAAACTAGCCAGTTACAAAAAATACCAAGGATAAAAGCCTCAGAAAATCCAAGATTTACCTTAGAATTTGCAATTAAAATTGTTCTTGCCCCAAGCATAGAATCGCATGCTTCCCATTGACCTGATTTTAACATTAAAAATGCTACGAAAACTGATCCAATAAAATTGCCCAAATAAACAATGCCCCAAGCTCTCAATAGCTCTTTTATATTGATTTTTTTATCATATACAGAAATAAGCATCAAATTATTTCCAGTAAAAAGCTCAGCTCCTGCAATAAGAACAAAAATTAAACCTGGAGTAAAGCACAAACCTTGTACTAATTTTCCAAGACCCAAAGTATCTTTATTTGCTAGCAAATTAAAAGATGCAAAACTTGATCCTGCTGCTGCAAAAGCGATAAAAGCTCCCGCCAAAAATGAAAGGATAAAAAGTCTTTTTGTGTTCGCCCTAGCCTTTTTTACATAAGCATCACTGACCTTGTCCAAAATCTCATCTGGTCCTAAAATATTTGCCATAGCTCCTCCTTTTTATTTAAAATCATATAGACATATTTTTATATATTAAAGCTATACTTAATTAAATTTTAAATCTTTTTAATAATTATGTCAATCGATTTCACTAAATATTTATACATGTTTTAATTTTAACAATTATTTTATATTTATAACTAAGAAATCTTTTTCCTGAAATGTGTTTTTATTTATTCTATCTTAATTTTTTTTAAAATAAAAAGTGACTCTTTCTAAATTATTTATTATAAATTTGCAAGAGTCACTTAAAAATTAATTTGTATATTTCCAATAAATCCCCTATAATGAATTTATTGGAAAGGAGAATTTTATGAATTCTAAAGAAAATTACAGACAATATATTCATGCTCTTCCTTGTGCTGCAAGTTTAGTTTTGCTTATTCAATATTTGGCTTTTTTTTACATTTATAAAAACAGTCAACAAGAATCTTTGACAAGATCATTAATTTATTCCCTAGGATTTTTGATTTTTTCCATATTTCTAGCAAAAGTCCAAAAAGTTAATTTTGATTTAAAAAATATAAAATACAAAAAACTAACTATAATTTTATTATTGGTATTTATAGTTTTAAATTTAATAAACACAATATAAAAGAGCCAGCTTATGCTGGCTCTTGTTTTTTTATTCATTTAACGCTTCTTTTTCTCTATTTTCTACTTCTTCTATATTCATTTGGATTTGTGCATCTTCAAGGTCTTTATTTTCATAGTTAATATCAAAGTCATTGTAGACTTTCATTCCTGTACCTGCTGGTATTAGTTTTCCTATGATTATATTTTCTTTTAGTCCTTTTAGATCATCAACTTTTCCTTTTATTGATGCATCTGTTAAAACTCTTGTTGTTTCTTGGAAAGATGCTGCTGATAACCAAGATTCTGTAGCAAGTGATGCTTTTGTAATTCCTAGAAGTTGTTGAGAATATTTACATGGCTTTTTGCCTTCTTCTTCCATTTGTTCATTTGCAATTCTTACTTCTCTAATTTCTTGCAATGAACCTGGTAAAAATTCTGTATCTCCAGCATCTTCTATTTTTACTTTTTTAAGCATTTGCTTTGTAATAACTTCTATATGTCTATCGTCAATTTCTACACCTTGAAGTCTATAAACTTTTTGAACTTCTTTGGTTATATAATCTTGAACTCCAACTTTTCCTAGAACCTTTAATACATCGTGTGGATCAAGGGAACCTTCTGTAAGTTGTTGTCCTTTCTCAACTACATCGCCTTCTGATACTAAAAGTCTTGCACCAAATGGTATATTATATTTTTTAGAATATCCATCTTCTGATAAGATTTCAACATCAGTTTTCTTTTCATTTTGAATTAATGAAACTGTTCCAGAGTTTTCAGCAATAAATGCAAGTCCTTTTGGTTTTCTTGCTTCAAACAACTCTTCAACCCTTGGAAGACCTTGAGTAATTCCTACTCCTGCAATTCCTCCTGAGTGGAAGGTTCTCATTGTAAGCTGAGTACCTGGCTCTCCGATTGATTGAGCAGCTATAATTCCTACAGCCTCTCCAATATTTACTTTCTTGCCTGTAGCAAGGTTTCTACCATAACATTTTTCACAAACGCCATGTTTAGATTTACATTCTAGGACTGAACGAAGTTTAACTTCTTTAATTCCATTTGCTACAATGTTGTCAGCCTTATCTTCATCAATGATTTGATTTTTACCAACTATAAGTTCCCCATCATTATCATAAATATCTTCAAATGATGTACGTCCTACAATTCTTGTAAATAAATTTTCGATTAATTCGTTGCCATCTTTAAATTCACGAGCAACTACAAATCCATCTGTACCACAATCATCTTCTGTTACGATAACATCTTGAGAAATATCTACCATTCTTCTTGTCAAATATCCTGAATCGGCAGTTCTTAAAGCTGTATCTGTAAGTCCTTTACGAGAACCGTGTGTTGAAATAAAGTATTCTTGTACTGAAAGTCCTTCACGGAAGTTAGCCTTTATAGGAATTTCTATGATTTTTCCATCAGCTCTTGACATAAGTCCACGCATTCCGCCTAATTGTCTAATTTGGTTTGTAGAACCACGGGCTCCAGAATCTGCAAATATTTTAATATTATTGTCAGATTTTAATTCGTCAAGTAGAGCTGCTGTTACTTCATCAGTTGCCTCTCTCCAAATATCTATAACTTTTTCGTATCTTTCATTATCAGTTATAAATCCACGTCTATAAAGTTTTTCATACTTATCAACTTCGCTATCAGCCTTTGAAACTATATCCCATTTTTGATGTGGAATTGTAACGTCTGACATAGAAACTGTTAGTCCTGAAAGAGTTGAGAACTTATAACCTGTTGATTTTATATAATCTAGAACTGATGCTGTTTTTATATTTCCATGTTTTCTAAAGCAACGATCAACAATTTCTTTTAATACACCAGATGATGTAACTTGATCAACTTCTAGAGAATATGGATCTTCTTTTCTATTTACATATCCTAAATCTTGTGGAATTCCTTCGTTGTAGATAAATCTACCAACTGAAGAATTTACAATTTTTCCAGGATCTTTTTCATCTTTTTTAATTCTTACTCCAACTTTTGTTTGAAGGGTAACATCATGATTTAAAAGAGCTTTTTTCATTTCTGAAATATTTTCGAAAATCATTCCTTCGCCCTTTGCACCTTCTTTAATAGTTGTTAAGTAATATGCACCAAGAACCATATCTTGGGATGGAGTTGTAATTGCCTTACCATCTTTTAAACCAAGAATATTGTTTGTTGACATCATCAAAAGTCTTGCTTCAATTTGTGCTTCATTTGATAAAGGCAAATGGATTGCCATTTGGTCTCCATCAAAGTCCGCATTAAAAGCAGGACAAGCAAGTGGATGAAGTTTCATCGCCTTTCCTTCAACCAAAACCGGTTCAAAAGCTTGGATACCAAGTCTGTGAAGTGTAGGAGCACGGTTTAATAAAACTGGATGATCTTTTATTACATCTTCAAGTATTTCATATACTCTTGGATCTTTTTTCTCAACCATTTTTTTAGCAGATTTTAAATTGTGAGCAAGATCTTTTTCTACAACCTTATTCATTATAAAAGGTTTAAATAATTCTAGAGCCATCTCTTGTGGCAAACCACATTGGTTAAATTTAAGATTTGGACCTACAACTATTACAGAACGTCCTGAATAATCTACCCTTTTACCCAATAAGTTTTGTCTAAATCTACCACTTTTACCCTTTAATAAATCTGATAGAGATTTCATATTTCTATTTGATGCCCCTGTTACAGCACGTCCACGTCTACCATTATCAATTAGTGCATCAACAGCTTCTTGGAGCATTCTTTTTTCATTTCTTACAATGATTTCTGGAGCTCCAATATCAAGAAGTCTTTTTAATCTGTTGTTTCTATTTATAACTCTTCTATACAAATCATTTAAATCACTTGTTGCAAATCTTCCACCTTCAAGTTGAACCATTGGTCTAAGTTCAGGTGGCATAACTGGAAGTACATCAAGTATCATCCATTCTGGTTTATTGCCACTTGTTAAAATGCGTCGACAACTTCAAGTCTTCTAGAAATTCTAACTTTCTTTTGTCCTTTTGCATCTTCAAGTTCTTTCATTAAAGATTCATATTCTTTTTTAAGATCCATGTTAGCAAGAAGTTTTTTAACAGCTTCTGCTCCCATTTCAGCTTGAAATTCTGTATCATCTGGATAATTATCTAGAGCCTCTGAATATTCACTTTCAGATAATTCTTGTTTTTCGTAATATTCAGTTTCTCCTGGATTTATTACTACATAGGATGCGAAGTATAATATTTTTTCCAAAACTCTTGGACTCATATCTAATAGTAAACCCATTTTTGAAGGGATTCCTTTGAAATACCATATATGACTTACAGGAGCTGCAAGTTCAATATGTCCCATTCTTTCACGTCTTACTTTAGATTTTGTTACTTCAACACCACATTTTTCGCAAACAATACCCTTATATCTAATTCTCTTGTATTTACCACAAGAGCATTCATAATCCTTGGTTGGTCCAAAAATTTTCTCACAGAATAAACCATCTTTTTCAGGTTTAAGTGTCCTATAATTTATAGTTTCTGGTTTTTTTACTTCGCCATGGGACCATGATCTGATTTTTTCAGGAGATGCTATTTTCATTCTCATAGCACCAAATTCTTGTAATTCTGACAAAAAATCCCCCTTAATCTTCTAGCTCTTCTATATCTTCATTAGTAGAATCTGTTACTTCTACTTTTTCCTCTTCTTTTGCTGAAAGATTTGCTCCACTGAGTTTTTTTGATTGGCTTCTAATTTTTGATGCATCAATCTTTTCAACTTCTGAGAACTTATCTTGTTCATCTATATTTTCTTTAATTTCAATTACGTTTCCATCTTCATCTAAAAGCTCAACATCTAAGGCTAGAGATTGTAATTCTTTTACCAATACCTTGAAAGATTCAGGTGTGCCTGGTTCTGGAACATTTTCTCCCTTAACAATTGCTTCGTAAGTTTTAACTCTTCCAGTAACATCATCTGATTTTACAGTCAACATTTCTTGAAGAGTATGACTTGCTCCATATGCCTCAAGAGCCCAAACTTCCATTTCTCCAAATCTTTGTCCACCAAATTGTGCCTTACCACCTAGAGGTTGTTGAGTTACAAGTGAGTAAGGTCCAATACTTCTAGCATGGATTTTTTCTTCAACCATGTGATGAAGTTTTAGCATATACATAACTCCAACTGTAACTGGATTATCAAATTCTTCTCCAGTTCTACCATCACGAAGTCTGATTTTTCCTGTTTTATTTACATAAGGAGCTGTCTTTTGAGCTTCTTCTAAGGCTTCTTCTATTTCTGTATCCAAAGCACCATCAAATACTGGTGTAGCAATCTTCCATCCCATAGTTCTTGCAGCAAGTCCCATGTGAACTTCCAAAACTTGTCCGATATTCATACGTGAAGGAATACCTAATGGATTCAAACAAATTTGGATTGGAGTTCCGTCTGGTAGGAAAGGCATATCTTCTCTTGGCATAATTCTTGAAACAACACCCTTGTTACCGTGTCTACCACACATTTTATCTCCAACCATAATTTTTCTTTTGGTTGCAACAAAAACTCTAATAACTTTATTTACACCTGGAGATAACTCATCTCCATCTTTTTTGTTATATTCTTTTACATCAACAACAATACCACTTTCTCCATGTGGAACTGTAAGTGATGTGTCACGAACTTCACGAGCTTTTTCTCCAAAGATAGCTCTTAATAATCTTTCTTCTGGAGATAGTTCAGTTTCTCCTTTTGGCGAAACTTTTCCTACCAAGATATCGCCACTTTTAACTTCAGCACCGATTCTTATAACACCATTTTCATCAAGATTTTTCTTCATGTCATCGCCAACATTTGGAATATCTTTTGTTATTTCTTCAGCACCAAGTTTTGTTTCACGAGCTTCGCATTCATGCTCTTCTATGTGAACTGATGTAAGAACATCATCCATTACTAATTGTTCATTTAAAAGCATAGCATCTTCGTAGTTATATCCTTCCCATGTTGTAAAAGCAATGAGAATATTTTTACCAAGGGCAAGCTCTCCTTGTTCTGTTGATGGACCATCTGCAATTATTTCGTTTGCATCAACATGTTCTCCAAGTTTTACAATTGGTCTTTGATTAATTGTTGTTCCTTGGTTTGCACGTCTAAATTTAAGAAGTCTATAATAATCAATTTCTCCATCTGAATCTCTTTTGATTCTGATTTTTTCATCTCCAACATATACAACTTCTCCAGCGTTTTTGCTTACTACACAAACACCAGAATCTTTTGCGGCCCTATGCTCAATTCCTGTAGCAACTATTGGTGCTTGGGATTTTAAAAGAGGAACTGCTTGTCTTTGCATGTTGGCACCCATCAAAGCACGAGTTGAATCGTCATTTTCCAAGAAAGGAATCAAACTTGCTCCAACTGATACGATTTGTTGAGGAGAAACGTCCATGTATTCAACTTTTTCTCTTGGATAAATATCATTTTCTCCATTTATACCACGTCCTGAAACACGGTCATTTATAAATCTATTATTTTCATCAAGTGGCTCGTTAGCTTGGGCAATTATGAAATTATCTTCAACATCTGCTGTTAAATAATCTATTTCATCTGTTACGTGTCCATCTTTGCCAACTTTTCTGTAAGGTGTTTCAATAAATCCATATTTATTAATTCTTGCATAAGTTGTAAGAGATGTAATTAGACCGATGTTTGGACCTTCTGGAGTTTCTATTGGACAAATTCTTCCGTAGTGGGAATCGTGAACGTCTCTTACTTCTACTCCTGCCCTATCTCTTGAAAGTCCACCTGGTCCTAAAGCTGATAATCTTCTTTTGTGAGTTAGCTCACTCATTGGATTTGTTTGATCCATAAATTGTGAAAGCTGACTTGAGCCGAAAAATTCTTTTATTACAGCTGTTACTGGTTTTATATTTATAAGTCCTTGAGGAGTTGCAAGGTCAGGATCTTGAGTTGTCATTCTTTCTCTTACAACTCTTTCCATTCTTGCAAGACCAATTCTAAATTGGTTTTGTAATAATTCTCCAACGCCTCTAACTCTTCTGTTTCCTAAGTGGTCAATATCATCAACATCGCCTATTCCTTCAAAAAGGTTAAATTGATAATTTACTGCAGCAAGAATATCAGATTTTACAATATTTTTTGGACAAAGTTCTTTTTTTCTTCTTTCGATTTCATTTATAATTGATTCTTTATCTTCATTTTCGTCAAGTATTTCTCTCATCACTGGATAATATACTTTTTCTGATAATTCAAGATCTTCAAGATCAAATCCTTCTAATTCTTCAAAAGAATTAAGATAAACAAAGTGGTTTCCACAAATTCTTAATTCTTTGTCCTCACCGTTTTCTTGTTTTACAATTATGTCTACAACATTAATTCCGCTATTTTCTATATTAAGAGCAGTTTGTCTATCTATCATTTCTCCAGCTTTTACAAAAAGCTCGCCTGTTTCATCACTTACTACATCTTTTGCAGAAATTTGATCTATAAGCCTTTCGTGTAAAGCTAGTTTCTTGTTGTATTTGTATCTTCCTACTTTAGCAAGGTCATATCTTCTATCATCGAATAAAAGATTATTTATTAAATTTTGTGCAGATTCTAGACTGGCAGGGTCTCCTGGTTTTAATTTTTTGTAAATTTCTATTAAAGCTTCTTCGCTTGTTTCTGAATTTTCTTTTTCAAGAGTGTTTCTTAAATGTTCAGTATCTCCTAAAGCTTCAATTATTTCTTCATCATTTTCAAAAAGTAAAGCTCTTACAAGAGTTGTAGCTGGAAGTTTTCTTGTACGATCAAGTCTTACATTTACTGTATGAGATGCGTCAGTATCAAATTCAATCCATGCTCCTCTGTTAGGTATAACTGTTGAAGAATACATTTTATTTCCTGATTTATCAAGCTCTGATGCATAATAAACTCCAGGACTTCTTACAAGCTGACTTACAATAACTCTTTCAGCACCATTTATTACAAAAGTTGCTGAGTCTGTCATCATTGGGAAATCTCCCATAAATACTTCTTGCTCTTTTACTTCTTCAGTTTCCTTATTAATAAGCCTAGCCTTAACTTTAAGGTCTCTAGAATATGTTGTATCTTTGTATTTTGCTTCTTCTATTGTATATTTTGTTTCATCATCAAAATCATATCCAACAAATTCAAGTATTAAATTGCCATTATAATCTTCGATTGGGGAAATATCTTCCAAGATTTCTCCCAAGCCTTCTTCGACAAACCACCTATAAGAATCCTTTTGAACTTTTAATAGGTTTGGCAAATCAAGAACTTGAGGAAATTTAGAAAAGCTAACACGTTCAGTTTTACCAAATAACTCTTTATGATATTGCACTATAAATTACTCCTTTATCTTGCTTTTAGCCTAAAACTTTGCTTATGACCTTTTATGTAATTTCTAGGCTTAAAATAGAAAACTAAGCCTTTTTTACATAAATAAAAAATCTCGCTAAATTAGAATTCTAGCAATTGTTTATTATATCACTACACGCTAGTAAATGTCAAATAATTTAGGAGATTTTTCAAATTATTTTTTAATCTCTATTTGATTTTCACTTACTATATATTTTTTTGTAAATTTGTCAAATAAATCAGTATATATAATTTGTTTTTATCTTATGATTTTTGCCTTGTAATTTTTCTTTAGGATAACCAAGTATAAGACCATGAACTGGGTAGAAATTTTCTTCTAAATTTAATTTTTTGATAAATCTTGCATCTTTACCAAATCTTTCAAACATTCCTCTTATATAACAAGAGCCTATTTCAAGATCTGTTGCTTTTAGTGCCATATTTTCTATAATGCAAGCTGTATCTTCAAGTCTTGTTATATGACCCTCTTTTGCTGAAATTATTATTAAATATGGAGCTGAATAAATTGGATTTGCTTTTGGATCATTTACAATTTCTCTAGCTTCTTCTAAAATTTCTTGAATTAAATCCTTATTGCTTATTACAGTTATTGCCATATTTTCGTATAAGCTATTTCCAACTGGGGCTTTTACTCCTGCATCTACAATTTTTTCTAGATTATTTTTTTCAATTTTTTTATCTATATATTTTCTTGTTGAAACTCTTGCATCTATTACCTTGTCAAAATCCATAAATATCTCCCTTCTTTTCTTTTATTATACTATAAAATTTTTTATCAAAAATCGTTTTTTATAGATAAGTAGATTTTGTATATTTGTGGTATAATTAATTTAAATAGGAGGATTTAATGAAAAAAATTAGTAAGTTTTTTTTAGGACTAGCATCAATTTATTATTTGTTTATTAGCTTGGCACTTTTTTTGGCAAGTTTGTTTTCTTTATTGGTAAATAGGAATTATGTTTTTGCCATTTTTGATTTGTTAGGCTTTTCAAATATTTCGCTTGAAATAATTAAACCTATTTTGTTTGTGATGCTTTTTTTGTTATTTATATTAATCACATCTGTAGATAGGAAGATTTTTAAATCTATTAAATTTGGGGAATATTTTTTATTTAATATTTTTACAGGATTTTTCTTTATTTTTATTTCTATTATCGGCCATGTGTTTTTTAGGGATAAAATTTTTATTGTATCTTATCTTTTTAATATTTTCCTTATTATTGGTTCTATGATTGGCCTTAGGGAAAAAAGCAAAGTTTATTATGATGAAGAAAATTCCAATGAAATAAATGTTGATGATAATAAAACTTTTGAAAAAATAAATGAAGATGAAAAAGAAATTGAAATTTCTGATAAAAATTCCAAAGAAAATAAGATAGAAGAAAATCCTCAAGTTTTTGTTAAAAAAGATGAGGGAAATACAAATCAAAAAGATATTGTAAGTAATAGAAAAGAAGATGCAGAAAATAAGTAAGTTGTTTTGAATTTAATATAGGTATAGAAAAGAGAAAAAGTAAGGCTAGCCTTGCTTTTTTTTGAAATTATTATGAAAGGGTTTGTTATGAACGAAAAATATTTAAATCTTCTTAGAGAAAATTATCCAAGTAGGACTCATTTGGTTGATGAATTGATTGGTTTAAACGCAAAATTATATCTTCCAAAGGGAACTGAGTACTTTTTTTCTGATCTTCACGGAGAGGCTAAGGCTTTTATTCATCTTTTAAGGTCGGCTGCTGGAAATATTAGAGATAAGACTAAGCAATATTTTGGCGATACTTTAATAAAAAAAGACCAAGACGATTTGGCAAGTTTGATTTATAATCCGGAAAGAGAACTTGTAAGATTAAAGGAAGAAAATATTGTTGATGATGATTGGTATACAATTAATATTCACAGACTTGTAAATTTGTTTAGGTTTGTTTCTACAAAATATCCAAAAGATACAGTAAAAGAAAAATTTCCTACAAATTACAAGGAAATTATCGATGAACTTTTGTACACAAATGATTCTGAATTTAATAAAAAATTATATTATGAAAAGATAATTGAAAATATTATAAAATATAAGGCTGCTGATGATTTTATTATTGTTTTATCAAGTCTAATCCAAAGAATTTCTGTTGATAGCCTCCATATAGTTGGAGATATTTACGACAGAGGCCCTGAACCTCATATTATCATGGATGAATTAATTTCTTTTCCAAATGTTGATATTCAGTGGGGAAATCATGATCTTGCCTGGATGGGCGCTGTTAGTGGAAATAAGGCTTTGATTGCAGCTTGCCTTTGCAATGCATTTTCCTACAATAATTTTGACTTCATTGAAGAAGGTTATGGAATAAATTTAAGACCACTTTATGAATTTTCGATGAAAACTTATAGGGATGACCCATGTGAGAGATTTATGCCGAAAATTTTTGAAGAAAATATTTACGATAAGGTAAATAAGGATGTGGCTGCAAAAATGTATAAGGCTATGAGTGTAATTAGGTTTAAACTAGATAGCTTTCTTCTTGAGAGAAATCCAGATTTTAATATGGATGATAGAAATTCATTAAAACATATTAATTTTGATGAAATGACCTATAAGGGAGCAAAACTTCTTGATACAAATTTTCCAACTATTGACCCAAAAAATCCTAGTAAATTAACCTATGAGGAAGAATTTATAATTGATATTCTCCAAAAAGAATTTTCAAAAAACCTTCTTTTAAATAAGCACATTAAATTTATGTACACAAATGGTTCAATGTACAAAAAATCCAACGGCTCACTTTTATTTCACGGCTGCATTCCAATGGATTCTGATGGAAATTTCCAAGATGTAAAAATAAATGGCAAATCCTATAAAGGAAAAGCCATGCTTGATATTTTTGATAAGCTTGCAAGAGATGCTTATTTTTCAAATGATTCAAAGAAAAAAGAATTTGCTCAAGATATTTGCTGGTATTTGGTTTGCGGCAAAAAATCTCCAATTTTTGGCAAAAGTCAATATTCGTATTTTGAAAATTTATTGGTTGATGATAAAAATTTAAAATACGAAGAAATGAATGCCTATTATGATTTAAATAAAAAAGAAGAAATTTGCGATAAAATTTTAGACGAATTTGATTTAAAATGCGAAAGAAGAAGAATTATAAACGGTCATGTTCCAGTAAGAGTCAAAGAAGGCAAAAAACCAGTAAGAGCAAATGGAAAATTGTATGTAATCGATGGTGGAATTTCAAAACCTTACCAAAAAAAGACAGGTATCGCTGGCTACACCTTAATGTATAATTCCCACCATGTTGCCCTTGCAGAACACGTTTCATATTCACACATTAGAGATAACATGGGAGCCTATACTCCAAAAATTTACGAAACCGAAAAACTTATTCCAAGAATGCTAATAAAAGATACAGACGAGGGAGAAAAAATAAGAGCAAGGATAGAAGTTTTGAAAGAATTATTGGAAGTTATAGACAAGGGCAAAAATATTTCAAATAAATAACAAACAAGAAAAAAATCTTCAAGCAAAACTTGAAGATTTTTTTATTTTTATTTTTTACTTTTCTTTGATATGAAGAAATATCCAGCTCCTGCAAGGATTAAAACTACAAGAACTATACCTGCTGATTGTACTCCTGTTCTTACAAAGGAACGGCTTTTCTTTGTGGCAGGTTGTTTTTTAACTGCAACTTTCCTTGATACTTTACTTAATTTCCCTTTTTGTTGATTTTCTTCTATAGCTTTTTCTATTTCAGCTTTTAATTTTTTTATGCTATCCAAATTAGAATCAGCCTTATCTGGTAATCCATTAATTAAATCAGCATATTTTTTTTGATTTGATGAAGATAATTTGCCCTTATTTTTTTCAAAATAATCAACAAGTTTTTGGTGTTCAGCCATAAACTTATCTCCATTAAGATTGTTGTAAGCTGTATTATAAGATTTTACCAAATCATCAATATTATTAACTTCTTCTTTATTTTGAAGTTTGCTGTAAGCTTTCTTTATAGAATCAAGGCTTTGATTGAAATTATTTTTCAAACTTTCGTCTGATTTTTTATAAAAATACTTACTTTTTGTTTTTCCTTCTCCATCTATAATTTCTTTTAAGGTTTTAAGATTTTTTTGTCTGTTTTCTTCTTTTACTTTTGCATTGTAAGCATCAACTTCTTTATTTAAGCTTTCAATAGCTTTTTCTACTTTTTCTAGATTTGAATTAGCATCATCCAAAACTAATTTTTCTGCTTTTAAATCAATGCCAAAGTTTCTATTTTTTTCTAAGCCATCTTTTAGAATTTTTTTAAATTCTTCTAATTTCTTATTATAATTTTCTATATTTAATTTAGTAGTTTTTAGATCTTCTATTTGTTTTTTATAATCTTCATAACTATCATAAGTTTCTTTGTAAGAATAAAGTTTATCTTTTAAATCATCAGACAAGGATTCAGCTTTTAATTTAAAAACTTCTTCTTTCAAATCTTCGTATTGTTTTTTAATATAAGGTAATTTAATACTATCAATAGATTTTAAAATTTCTTCTTTTTTCTCATCTACATTTTCAACTTTTAAATCTTCAATTAATTTTTTATATGCGTTTTGATCTTCTTTTGTATATTGCTTAAATTCTTCTGAATTTACAAAGTCTTTAGCTTTTTGTATAGACTCCTCTAGAGTTAAATCTTTATCCTCACTCATCATATCTTCAGCATAAGCAACATTTGCCTTATTTGAAATCATGCTATTAATTGGCGAAAATGCCAAAGACATACTTAAAGCCAAAAATAATATTTTTTTACTTTTTTTCATTGTTCCCCTCTCCTGTTTAACTTCTATTTATGATTATATCAAATTTTCAAAAAAAATTGTAGTAGAATATAAAATTTAACATAAAAATAAAAAAATATTTGTGTTATTATATAAGGAAGAAGAATAAAAAGAAAGGAATATTATGCAAGACTTACATTTACACTCACATTTTTCTTTTGATTCAAATACAAATCCAGAAGAAAATGTAAAATCAGCTATAAAAAATAAAATAAAAATAATGGCATTTACAGACCACTTGGATAATTTTTGCCAAAATGACAGGGACATTTCCTTTGATCTTGATGAGTATTTTTCTACCATATATAAGCTTAGGGAAAAATATAAAAATCAAATAAAAATTTTGGCAGGAATTGAAATAGGATTGGCTTATGAAAATGCAGATAAAATTGATAAATTTATTGACGAAAATCCATTTGATTTTGTAATCGGCTCAATCCATGCCGTAGAATTTAAAGATGTTTGGCTAAATAGAAAAAATATAGAAAAAAATCCAAAATATTTTTTTAAAAAATATTATGAATATATGCTAGAATGCGTAAAATCATGTAAAAATTTTTCAAGCTTAGGCCACATAGACTACATTGATAGGTATGTCCAAGACAAATCAGTAATACCAGACTTTTCATTTTATGAGGATTTGATTGAAGAAATTTTAAAAGAATTAATAAAAACAAATAGAGCTTTCGAATATAATACAGCAGGATTTAGAAATAATTTGTCCTACGCAAATCCAAAAGATGAAATTTTAGAAAAATATAAAAATCTAGACGGAAAAATCCTAACCCTAGGCTCAGATTCCCATTTCCCAGACACAATTTCCTATAAAATAAATGATGGAATAAAACATTTAAAAGATTTGGGCTTTGACCACATTTCCTATTTTGAAAATAAAAAAGAAAAAATTATAGAAATTTAAAGGCTCACAAAGAGCCTTTATTCATACATTTTTTTATAAGAAGACACATCTCCTCTGTGGGTTACTATATTGTAGCCTGCTTTTTTTATTCTTAATTCTAAACAATTTCTACACTCTGCCGCCTCATCGCCCGTACAAATTTTATTATCATATAAGGAATAAAGTTCTCTATAAGATGTTGGAGATAAATTTGGCATTAGGACATTTGCTCCTGCCTTCAAGCCTTCTTCTCTTCCAAATGGATTTATTGTTCCAAGCGCTGTTGTAGCTGGTATCAAACAATAAGGAAACATTAATCTTAAAATAGAAATAAGTCTTAAAGTTTTTTTGTAAGAACCATTTTTCATATTTTTAAATGGAGTATCGTGTTGGGATAAATAAGGGCCTATTCCTATCATATCCGGTTTTAATTTTTGCAAAAATCTCAAATCCGAAATCAAATCCTCATCTGTTTGATAAGGAGAATCCACCATAAAACCTCCCCCAACTTGAAAACCAATTTCTTTTAAATCAAAAAGAGCCCTTCTCCTGTTTTCAAAAGACATTTCTTTTGGATGGATTTTATAATAATGATCTTTGCTTGAACTTTCTTCTCTTAATAAAAACCTATCAGCACCAGCATCAAAAAATTTCTTGTAATATTTTTTTGACCTTTCCCCGATTGACAAAGTTATAGCACAATCAGGATGAATTTTTTTAATTTCCTCAACAATTTTACAGATATCTTCATCTTTATAAGATAAATCTTCCCCGCCTTGAAGAACAAAAGTCCTATAACCCAATTTGTAACCAATTTTTGCACAGGTAATAATTTCATCAAAAGAAAGTCTGTACCTTTCTACATTTGAATTTGATTTTCTTATCCCACAATAATAGCAATCATTTTTGCAAAAATTTGTAAATTCAATTAGACCTCTTACAAAAACATCTTTGCCATAAATTTCTTGTCTTACCTTGTCGGCTTTTTTTGCCAAATATTCGTTGTATGATTCATTTTTTATAAAATTTAAAAGTTCTTGGTCAGTAAAATTCTCTGCTTTTACAAAGCCCATTATAATTCACTCCTTTTCGTATTTTTATATTATAACAAAAAAAAGTTTTTTATAAAACTTGAAAAATAAAATTTATTTTTTCTACATATTTTCTACATATTCTTCGGATATTATAATGCTTGTAAAAAAGAGTTGTAATTATTTTGTAACTATTGTTACGAAAAAGAAATGAAAAACATAAAAAAACTATTAATTAGTTACAATAAATTAAAAAAACACAAAAAAGGAGTAATCATTATGACAAATTTTAAAAAATACGCTCTAGCAGCGGCAATCGTACTACCAACATTATTTACAGCATCAAATAAGGCTGAAGCTTCATCTGCAGTTAAAGATGCAAGCAAAGCTAATGCTGTTAATGTAAGAAGTGACGCTAGTGAATCAAATAATATAATTGGACTTATAACAGATGACAAATCTTATGAAGTTCTAGGATCAACAGATGGTTGGTTAAAAATCAAATTCAACGGTAAAGAAGCTTACGTTGGTGGTCAATGGTTTAATATTACAGAAACAGCTAAAATTTTAAGCCCAGCAAACTTTAGAAAATCTGACAACTTAAATTCAGAAGTTTATCAAGTTCTTAAAAAAGATGAAAGTGTTGAAGTAAAATCAGCAGCTAACAACGGATTCGTTAAAGTAGTTTTTGAAGGTAAAGAAGGATATATCCACAATAGTTTACTAGGACTTTCTAATGATTTTATAAATAAAAATTATGCACCAGTTCAAAGTCAAGAAAGTAGCTATCAAGCATCTGCACAAACATACCAAGCACCAGCTCAATCTTATCAAGCACCTGCTCAAACACAAGCACCAGCACAAAATTATACAGCTAATAATTCATCAGCAAAACAAATTATAGCACAAAGAGAATCTGGTGGATCTTACAATGCTAGAAACGGACAATATATTGGAAAATATCAATTATCAGCAGCTTACTTAAACGGAGATTATTCTCCAGCTAACCAAGAAAGAGTTGCAGACCAATATGTAGCACAAAGATATGGTTCATGGGATAATGCCCTAGCATTTTGGAACAACAACGGTTGGTACTAAAATTAAATAATAAAAAATTAGAACTTCAAGCTAATTGCTTGAAGTTTTTTTGTGAACATTTTTACTTCCATTCCCCATCACTTTTGATATATCAATTTAAAAAATTCAATTTTTTTATCAAAAATGATAGAATAAAAGAAGATTATAATTTACAAGGAGCAATTATGAAAATAATTTTGGCTGTAGATAGAGATTTTGGAATAGGAAAAGATAATAAACTTCTTTTTCATTTTAAAAAAGACTTGGCTCATTTCAAAGACCTTACCCTAAATAATATAGTTATAATGGGAAGAAAAACTTATAAGTCCATGAATGGGGCTCTTTGCAAAAGAGAAAATATAGTTTTGACAAGAAATAAAGATTTAAAACTTGACGATGCTTTAGTTTTTAATAGCCCTCAAAAACTTTTAAAATATGTAAGAGAAAATAAAAATGATAGAGAAGTTTTTGTAATCGGCGGAAAAGAAATTGTAGACTTGCTCTTAGATTTTTGTGATGAGGCAATTATTACAAAAATTGATGCAAAAAAAGACGCTGATACCTTCCTTCACAATTTTGATAAAGACGAAAATTTTGAAATTGTAAATAAATCAGAAGATTATTACGAAAATGACCTTAAATTTAATTATATAACTTATAGGAGAAAAAAATGATAGAAATATTTGTTAGCAAACTTTGTCCAGATTGCAGAGAAATAATTGAAGATTACAATAATGATTCAAAAAATTTCCAAGGATGTGAAATCATAGATATAACCGATTCGATGATAAATCTCAAAAGATTTTTGGCATATAGGGATAATTTTAATGCTTTTGAAGAAAAAATCAAAACGAATCAAGTGGGAATCCCCGTAAAAATCACCGACAAAAAAGAAGTTGAATTTCTATAAAATTAATTTTTAACTAATTAACAAATAATAATTTAAAAACAAAAATCCAATCTATATTTTCAAAAGCTTATTGCCTATTGAAATTTATAGATTGGATTTTTTTTGCAAAAAATAACCCTAGTTAGACTGTTGACAAACTAAAATTTTTTCCATTTCGACCAGATAAACAACCGTTGATTTCGGTTGTTTATCCCGATTCATCGTGTGCAACGAGCGGAGAAATCTCATGGGATCTCTCCATGCGTTCGTTACACTCACACTAAAACACGTTTGCTTCGCAAACTTCTTCGTGCTTTCGCACTTAGTTTTAGGGATGATTGTGCCAAATCAAGGCACAATCATCTAGTCGAGATGGGCTGTGGCGTAATTTTATTTTTAAATTAACAATAAATTACTAAACTAACTTTGTAAACAGTCTAACCCTAGCTTTAGCTAGGGTTAGGAAAAATTTTACTTATTTTTCTTTTTTAGGATAAATAATCCAATTGTGCTTAGTCCAATTGTTGATAAATAGAATCCTAAATTGCTTTCAATTCCTGTTTTTGGCATTTTTGTACCTCCAACATTTGAACCTTTTTTATCATCTCCACTTACTTTTTGTAATTTGCCATCTTTATCTTTATCCTTTTCATTGCTAGAACTTGGTTTTTCTTTAGAAGGTTCTGTGCTTGATGGTTTAGATGGTTGTGGTGGATCTTTTGGTTCTTTTGGATCTTTTGGCTTAGGATCTGCTTTTTCAATTTTTTCATACAAGGCAGTTACTATTATATTATTATTAATTACTGTCTTATCATCTGTATCCCATCCTTTTACTTTGTAATCTGTTTTTGCTACAATTTTTGGATGAGCAATTTCTGCTAAAGTTTTTCCAGCTTTTGGATTTACATAATATTTTGTTATTCCTTCAAGATCTCCATGATCTCCTTTTTCAAAAATCACTTCAACATATCCATGAGGTTTATCATTCATATTACCATTTTCATCAATTTCTGGAATTACATCAGGAAGTTTAGCAAATGTTCCAGTAACTACTTTATTCTCTTTGTATTGAACAAATTGTATTGTATCAAAATCCCAACCATTAAATAGGTATCCAATTTCAACATTTAAACTTGGTGGTGGAAGAATAACTTCTTTTTCTGGATTTACATAGAATTTTGTAATTTGTCCATCCATTATTGAGCCACCTTCGCCTTGTGTTACAAAAGAAACTTCAACATATCCTTCTACAGGTTCAGTGCTTACATCATTCAATTCGTTGAAATATGCTGTAATTGTTGTATCAACTCTATAAACACTTGGCATACTTGCATCATGATCCCACGCTTTAAATTCAAATCCAGTATTTGGACTTGCTTTTGGAATATCAAGTGTAACTTCTTTTGTAGGATTTACAAAATATGATAATTGTCCACTTAGTTTTCCATGACCATCAGTTGTAAAATCTACTTTTACATAGTCTTTTGGCTTTTCATGGTTTCCATCATTTGGAATCACATCATCAATAGCCTTTGAGCTTGCCTTTACAACTATGTCTTGGTCTTTTATTTCTAAAGTTTTTTCTTTATCCCAAGCTTCAAATTTATATCCTAAATTTTCTCCAATACTTGGCCATTTCAAATCACTTAATTTGATATTTGCATTTTTCTTTACAGCATAATTTTGTGTACCTTCTAAATACAAACCATTATCATGCGTAAATGTTACGCTTACATAACCTTCTGGAATTGTTTGAGGATCTGGAATAATATTTTTCTTAGCTTCTTCTACTTCCCATGCTTTAATATTATATTTTGCAATTATCTCTGTATCTTTTTCAAATTTTGCAATAATATTATTGCCCTTATTCCATTTTCTTTGATTTTTATCTAGATTTTCTTCCCATCTTATAAAATCAAATTGATGTTTTTCTCCATTTAATCCTGCTTTTTCTATTCCTTCTGGATTATTTTCTGGAATTGTTACTTCTACATTTTTTCTTACTCTGTAGTATTTCTTTGTTGGATCTTTTGCTTTGTCTGTTGGATCTACTGTTACTAGGATATAATCTTCGTAGCCTTCTCCTGGGTTTGTATCTGGATCTGGTACTTCTTTGATTGTATCTAGTACTTTTACTGGTACGTCAACTAAGAATACTCCTCCTGTTTTGTAGATTACTTTTATTGTTTGGTAATTTTTGTAAACTTTCTTTGTTGGATCTTCTGGATCTTGTATTTTTGTATCTGCATCTAATATTTCTTTGCTTACATCTGGTTCTTTTCCTTCTACTATTTCATAAGCTTCGATTTCTGCAAATTTTCCAGTTTTTCCAATTTCTCCTGCTTTTATTGCAGCTTTGTAATCTTTTAGCTCTGGATATTTTCCTACGTAAGTTGTTATCATTTCTGCACTTGGTTCTTGTGCTAATGGTGTAAGTTCTTTGCTATATCTTGCTGTGACGATTATTTTTTTGGTTATTTCTGTATTTTCGTCTTTATCCCATCCGTATTTTTCGTATCCATTGTTTGCTTTGATTTCTGGATGCTTAATTTCTTTTAATTTTTTTCCTACTGTTGGATTAACGTAGTATTTTGTTATTCCTTCTAGGACTCCGTGTTTTCCTTTTTCAAAGATTACTTCTACGTAGCCTTTTGGTTTGTCGTTTGGTTTTCCATCCTCATCAATTTCTGGGATTATGTCGGCTATTTTTTCAAATGTTCCTGTTATTATTGTTTCTTTTTCTGTATATTGGGTTAGTTTACTTGTATCTTTATCCCATCCTTTGAATTTATAGCCTATTTCTGTTTCTAGCTTTGGCGATGTTACTATGACTTTCTTTTCTGGATTTACATAGTAGGTTTCTACTTCGCCTTCTTTTATTTTTCCACCTTCTCCTTTTATTTGGAATATTACTTTTACGTAATCTTTTATTGGTGTTTCGCTTACATCATCTAGTACTTTGAATTTTGCTGTGATTGTTGTATCTTTTTCATATTTTGTTGGCTTGGCTGCATCTTTGTCCCATTCTTTAAACTGATAGCCTATCTTTGCTTTTGTTTCTGGAACTTTTAGTTTTACTTCTTTGGTTGGATTTACATAGTAGGTTGTTTCTCCTTCTAGTGTTCCATTTCCGTCTGTTTTGAAGTCTACTTTTACGTAACCTTTTGGTTGTTCTTCGCCATCTTTTTTTGGTATTACATCTTTTAATGGGTTTGATGTTGCATTTACAACTATATCTTTATCTTTTATTTCTAAAGTTTTTTCTTTATCCCATTTATCGAATGTATATCCTAATTTTTCTTCTGCTTGTGCCCATTTTATATCTTTCAATGTTATTCCAAGATTTTTCTTTACGAAATATTCTTGAATTCCACTTAGTGTTAATCCCTCATCGCTTGTGAATTTTACACTTACATAACCTTTTGGTTTTTCTTGTGGATTATCTGGGTCATTTGGTATTATATTTTTCTCTGGTTTTTCTTGTTCCCACGCTTTAAGACTATATTTTGCTATTATTTCTGTGTCTTTTGCGAATTTGCCTGTGATTTTTTTACCTTTTTCCCATTTTCTTGGTTCGGTATCTTCTTTTTCTTTCCATTTGGTAAATTCGTAGCTGTGGCTTTCACCATTTGTACTTGTTATTTCTTTTCCTTCTGGATTTTTTGATGGAATTGTTACTTCTACATTTTTTCTTAC
>NZ_KV808723.1:48661-116133 GCF_001812365.1 Anaerococcus sp. HMSC065G05 | reverse complement strand
CTTTTGCTTTGTCTGTTGGATCTACTGTTATTAGAATGTAATCTTTGTAGTCTTCTCCTGGAATTGTATCTGGATCTGGTACTTCTTTGATTGTATCTAGTACTTTTACTGGTACGTCAACTAAGAATACTTCTCCTGTTTTGTAGGTTACTTTTACTCTTTGGTAATTTGTGTAGACTTTCTTTGTTGGATCTTCTGGATCTTCTATTTCATTTTCTGGATCTAGAATTTCTTTGTCTACGTTTGGCTTTTTATCTTTTATTAGATAATAAGAGTCAATTTCCGCAACTTTTCCACTGTTTCCAATTTTTCCAGCTTTTATTTTTTGTTCGTATTCTTCTAAACTTGGATCTTTTCCTACATAAGTTGTTATCATTTCTGCACTTGGTGGATATACAATATCTTTTGGTGTTTTTGAATATCTTGCAGTAAGCACAGTTTCTTTTTCAAAGGTATGACGATCTGGCATTTGGAAATCATCCTTATCTGCCAATGAATCCAAATCAGCAGTCCATTTTTCAAATGTCCAGTCATTTTCTCCTTCTGGATCATTTTCTGGAATTCTTACTTTAGCTTTTGGATTTACATAATAAGTTTTTATTTGACTGTCTTTAGCCTTATTTGTTGGAACTACATCAACTTTTACAAAATCTTTCAAAAATTCGTCATTTTGAACTATATTTGGTTTAGATTTACTATCCAATGCCCTATAAATATTTTTGTAAATTTCTACAGGAATATCAAAATCTTTGTAAGTATCATTTTTGAAATTAACCCTTACTTTAATTGAATCTTTATTAGGTTTAACATCACTTGGCTTATTATTATAATCTTCGTTTTCTTTTACCTTATCATAGATTGTATCTTCTTCTAAGACTTGGTAATCTTTATATTTTTCAAGTTTCATTAACTCACTAATAGATTCTTCTATTTGGGCATTTGTTGGCATAAAGTCATTGATGAAGTTTCCACCATCATCTTTTGATGATTCAAAAACTTTAATAGGTTTTACTTCTGGATATTTATCTTCTACAAAGTCAATTTCAAATTCATAACTCTTTTTGATTTGAGTATTTTCATCAAGTAAACCTTTTAATTCTTTTCCATCTTCTCTTCTTCCACTCCATGAACCAATGTTGTAATTTTTGGCTGGAGTAATTTTTATACCATTTTTCTCTTCATCTGTTGGTACAGGAATATTTGAGAAATTCAAACCATCTATTACATCATAATAAAGTTCTTTTATTTCCTTGCCATCTTTGTCTGTTCCAAATGAACCATTGTCAAGTGCCTTAAAGGTAATTCTGTGATAGCCCTTAGGTATTGGTGTCTTTGGATTTTTTGTTTTTAAAACTCTGACATCTTTATAATAGAAATTTATATCCCTTGTATTTTTTACTCCATTAATGCCAGTTAGTTCGTGAGTATATTCGTTAATATCAAAGAATAATTGAGTTTGTGGAGGACTTACTAATTTGAAACCTCTTATTTTTCTATAGTTTACAGAATCAAAGTGCCTGTTTCCATTCAAAACTTCTTCAGGTTCTATTACATTTTCAAATTTGTCCCCTTGACTACCAACTGCTTCAAACTTATCTTGTCCATCTTTTGCTAGTAGATAATTTACTGTATATTTTCTATAACGATAAGGTCTGTAGTAGAAGTGGAATTGATTTTTAAATTCCAACTTTATTGGTTGTTGATTATCATCAGATTTTTTGTCATCATTTTCAGCTTGAACAACTTGGTTTTGATAATAAGTATTTTTTCTCTCAGTTTCTTTTTTATAAGCTTCATATTCTTTTTTTGTATCTTCACTTACACTTTTATTATCAAACTCATCATCATTAGCCAAGATGTATTCTTCACCTTGCATAACACCATAAGCTGTGGTGTTTGTTTTAACTCTTTGATTTTTTATTACGCCATCAACTAATTTTACTTCATTAAAATCTTTATCAAGCAAGTGATGGTATACTTTTACATCAACTAAACTATTTTTTGCCCAAATTGCTCTAAGATGAAGATCTGATATAATTTCGTTTCCAAAAGAATAAAGTCTTGGTACTTTATATTTATCTTTATAAGACTTATCTTCACTACCATCTTCATTATAAGTTACAAGCTCCCAGCCCAAGAAATCATAACCATCTCTTTGTGGTTTTGGTGGCTGTTTTATTGTCATTCTATTTGCTACATCAAATACTTGAACATTGCCTTCATTTTCAAGTTTTTCAGGAGATTTGTATGGAACTTTTCCAAACTCAGTTGATATTTTAATTCTTTCGCCATCTTTGTGAGTTGCAATATCTTTTTGTTCAATAGAATTAATTTCTCCACCATTTGAATCAAATTTTACCTTGAAATTTTTGTCAGGTTCTCCCCATTTTGCATAAAGGACAACATCATAATTAGGCATGTTAGCGTCAGCATCATCTAGCTTAGACTTTAACTCTTTTATTTCATTTTGTAACTTAAATTTCTTTTCTTTGTCAGTTGAATTTTTTTCAAGTTCTTTATATTTCTCAGCAATTTGAGATTCAAGCTTCTCAGCCTCTTTAATAGTATCTTTAATAAGCCTGCTACCTTGAGCATCCAATGCCCAACCCTTAAATACATAATCATCAGGAAGATTTTCAGGCTTATCAGCTTCTGTAAGCTTATATTCTTCATCAAGATTTAATTTTCTAAGAGGTATATCATAATATACATCAGATATAATCGCATCTTTACCATTTGAAAATGTCTTTCCAGAAAAATCAGCATGTGCATTTACATCTGATGGATCTTTGTCAAGATATAGTTTATATTTTTCACGCCCATAAGTAAATGCAAAGCGATATCTAGGAATGTCCTTGAAAGGAACTCCATTAATTCCATTTTTACCAATAGGATCAAAGAAGGACTTTTCATCCTCTGGTCTTTTTTCCTCATATTTATCTAATTCATTTTTAAGTTCATCAAAAGTTAATTTTGAAAGATCTTCCGTATATCCTATTCTTTTTGCAGGACGTTCTTTTGCATCGTCAACAGGATTAATTTTCTCATATTTAGGTGTAAATCCTACAATACCTGGAGAAGGATATGGGTATGGAACAATTGTGTCAATTTTTGTATATGACATATCTGGATTATAGTGGAGCTTACCATCAAAGCCCTCAAACAAATATTCCATATAGTAGATAGCAAATTGGAACTGTTCACTTGAAGAAGGTCCAAGAGAAATAGTTCTTTCAGGTAATTTTTCTCCTGTTGAAGTTGAGTGAGTTGCAGGTCTTACCGCTGGATCTAGTTCTGTAAAATCTCTATCTATAAAATCTTTTGATGTTAGCCAGTATGGTGGAGTATCAAGATATAGACTTTGATCTAAATTGCCATTATTTTCTGAATTTAATTGCCAGCCTATAAAACTACGATTTGGATCAAAGTCAATCCCGCCTTTTTCTATAAGCCACATATCATTAGGCCATTTTGTCAATCTCTCGCCAAATTTTGCTGTAAATTTATATGGTTTGTTCACTTCTTTTGTAGAATCATATTTTCTTCCATCAGGAAGTACCATTTTTGCTTCTTTGGCTGGATAACCAGCATCAGGTTCATCAATACAGAATTTTTCAAATAGCATTGTATATGTTTGACGATCATAGTAAATGTTATAGGTAGTTGAGCTATCAGAATGAACTTTTTTTACAACAACTTCACTTGTTCCATCATCATTTTTAACATTTTCTGTATTTTCTTCTTTTATTTTTTTTGTATTTCTAACATAATATTTATTAAGTTCTTTTTCTTTTCCCTTATTTGTAAGATCTTTTTCTATTTCAGGGAATTTGAAACCTTCTGGTAACATTTTATCTAAATCTGGACGAGAGTTTGTGTCCACATTTTTTATTACTTTTGCTCCAATAAAATCATAGCCATCAGATTCAGCTTTTTGAGTCCAAAATTGAATCTTATAATCTGCTTTTGGTTTTTCATCCCATACTGCAGTAAAGGTTATGTTTTCTGCTGGCATTGCCTCTTTTAGGCCATCTGGATAATTTTTCACGTCTATAAGATCGCCTTTTTTTATTTTTATTTTGCCATCAGAAGTTTCTAAATCTTTATTAGATTTCCATCCTATAAAATCAGACGCACGTTTTGTTGGTTTGTAATCAAAATATGGAATAGTTTGACCATAGTATAGGGTCATATTTGGTACATAAGATCCACCATCAGAATCAAAATCTACTTGGAAAGTTTTTCTATTGTAGTGATAAATTAATGGAGTATCACTTGCATTTTCTGGAACTGTTACCTCAAGATTGTTTTGTTCTGGTTCAAATCCTTTTGCATACTTTTCACTATCTTTTTCATTTAATTCTGGGATTTTAAATTTATCTCCAGTTTTTGCCTTATATTCTCTGATTAATGGTTTTTCTTCATCTTTTGGATTTTCATATATTTCATGATCATATAAATTTTGGAAAAGATATTTTACTTGTATTTTTCCTTCTTTTGGTTCATATTTATAATCAGTATTTCCATAAAATATAAAGCTAGCTTTTTTTGTATCTTGGGCATTATTCTTTACAAAATCATAAGTAACATCATAGGAATCAATGCCATTTGGTTTGTCGTAGCCTTTTATTTCAGGCAAGTTTATAGTTTTTAAAACTTTTTCCCTTTCTTCTGGGCTTGCATTTTCTCCTACGCTTGCTATGTATGGTTGAAAAATGATTTTATCCTTATCTAAACCATTTTCTTTTACACCAATTTTGTAATCCCACCTATAGGTGTAAATGTTAGGATATTTTGGATTTTCTAATTGTTTTTCAATATCCTCTCCCTCATTAAGCTCGGTAGGTTTTTCTACAATTTTGTCATTTATTTGGTCTATATAAAAATCATCGCTATCGTCATCACGATTTTTATACGCCAAAGCCATATTTGTACCGAGCAAAATAATAGCTAGTAACAGTGCTGAAATCAATATTTTTTTCTTTTTGATTTTCACTAAAAAACACCTCCCTTTTTTCACTATATTATTACCTTAATTATATAATAATAATCAATGAAAGAAAAGGTTTTTTTACAAAATAAATACATATTATTGAAAAAATTTTCTACAAAAAAAATCAGCACAAGATTTATTCTTTATGCTGATTTATTTTTATAAATTTATTTAATTATTTTTTGTAAAATCTTCCAATTTTATATAATCAAAAATTCCATCTATAAATTCTTGGTCTATTTCTCCTTTTATTAATGGAAGAGTATAATTTGTAATTTTTTCTTTTAAAATCTCTCGTGATTCTAGCCATTCTTGTGGGATTTTTTTCTCTTTATTTGCTATATTTGATGGTTTTGTTGTAAAATATTTTACTTTGTAATCCTTAGAATTTTCTCTTTTTAATATAGGTACAAGATTTGTTTTTTCCTTCCCATATTTTATTGTCAAATATCCCAATTGGTAAGCCTCATCTGAATCGGTTTTTGAAATTAGAAAACTTGTTCTTTGGACAATATTTAATTCAACCGAACGAGTTTTTACTTTTAATTTATCGTGAATATAATCTGAAATTTTTAAGCCAATGCCTGCAATTATTGGATGATTGAAGCCTTTATCAAAAGATTTTTGTTTTTCATTTAAAAGTTTTCCATCTTTGTCCATAAAGCCTTCTGATACTGCTATTAGCAAATTATTATCTTCTTTAAATTTTTTTTTAATTTCTTTTTCTATATCATCTAATGATTTTTCATCTTCTGGAAGATAAACTAAATTTACTATATCTTTTTTTCTTTTATAATTTGCAAGATATGAAGTTGCTGTAAGCCAACCAGCATTTCTTCCCATAATTTCCACAAAGGTAACTGATTTTATTGGATATATATCGCAATCAAGCCTAATTTGTCTTAGAGCAGAATTTACAAATTTTGATGCAGAGGCAAAGCCCGGCGAATGGTCCATTTCGCACAAATCATTGTCGATTGTTTTTGGACAACCAACCACATTTACCCAATCAATCTTATTTTTTTCTATGTAAGAATTGAGTTTCATAACTGTATCCATTGAATCATTTCCACCAATATATACAAAAGTTGAAATCTCATATTTTTTTAAATTTTCAAAGATTTTTTTATATTGCCAATCTTTCAAATCATCACTTAATTTAAAACGACAAGAACCAAGAATAGAAGATGGTCTTTTTCTAAGCCTTTCATTTGCATTTTCTTTTTCAAACAAATCTTTGTCAACTATTTTAATATTTTCACTTAAAAGCCCTTCAATTCCATTAAGTGAAACAAATATATTATCAAAATCAAAATCAATCCCAGCTTGGATAGCACCAGCCAAGGAAGAATTAATAACAGCGGTAGGACCACCTGACTGACCAATTAAACAATTCATATATCCCCCTTAAATTTTTATCCTTATATATAGTACCATTTTATTTAGAAATTTTAAGGCAAAAATAAAACAGAAAAGCTTTTTAACTTTTCTGGCTTTTTTATAATTCAAATTTATTAATTTTATTATCAATTAAACTATCATTCACTACAAATATTGTACCAATAATCATAAAAATCAAAGCTAACAAAAACTTTTCATCTGGTCTTTCTCCATTTATTATAAAAGCCAAAAATGCTCCAACAAATGGTGCTACTGAATAATAGGCGCTTGTTTTTGCTGCTCCCAAATCTCTTTGTGCTCTTACGTATAAAAAGATGCTCAAACCGTAAGCTACGAATCCTAAGATCATTGCTAAAAATATATATTTATAATTAATTATTTTTTCTTTCAATAAAAAACCTATAAAAAGTGAACCCAATCCTGAAAAAATTCCTTTTAATGTTACTATTTGATAAGTACTTTTTTCAGAAATTTTTTTTGTGCAATTATTTTCAAGTCCCCAAGAAATTGTGGCTAATAAAACAAATATTGAACCAATTGAAAAATCAAGGCTAGTTTTACCATTAAATGTCAAAATAAAACTTGAGATTATTATAAAAAATATAGCAATCCATAGCCTAGATGAAACTTTTTCTTTGAAAATTATAAGTGCAATTAGGCTTGTTGCTACAATCTCAAAATTTTCTAATAATGATGCATTTGATGCTGAACCAAGTTTTATTCCAAGCATCAAAAGTAAGGGGGCAAGTATATCAAGTCCTATCATGGCAATTGTATATTTAAAATCTGATTTATCTAATTTCAAAGACTTGTCTTCTTTTTTGTAGTTAAAAATATACATTATTCCTACGCCAACTCCTGCTCCTAAATATAAAAATGCTGCCATAAAAGTAGGTGGAATATTTTCCATTAATTTTTTTGATAGGGGTGTGCTTATTGCAAATAAAACTGCTGCTAATAAGGCTGAAATTATTGCTTTTATTTTCTTGTTTTTCATTTTGTATCTCTACTAAATCTTAAAATATTTTATCCTTCTATCCCCAAGGATTTTTTCGCCAAGGCGTCTGCCATGTCGTTGTATTTGTCATTTGAGTGGGACTTTACTTTTATGAAGTGTACGTCGATTTTTTCTTTTGCTTTTTGGAAAAATTCGTAGTATCTTTTTGTAAGTTCATTATTTCTTTTCCACTCTCCTTTTGCCCATGATTCTATGCCTTGATAATCGTAGTGAATATAGATTGTTTTTTTACCTTCGGATATTGCCTTGTTGATTGCTCCTACACTTGCCTTTACTTCTCCTGCAACATTTCTGTGGATATGAAATTCATCGTAAAAATCCTTGTAAATTTCTTCAATTTTTTCGTCTGTTATGTAGACTATTCCCACTCCATATTTTTTATCTTTTTTTGAATAAGAACCGTCTATATAGGCTATTACTGAATCTTTGTCAGCTTTTATCTCAATTTCTTTATCTTCCAAAAAATCTTCTGCATCTTCTTTTTTCTTAAAAGACTTGTAGATTGCTCCCTTGTAACCTTTTACTTCTTTTAAACACAAATCCCAGGATGTATATATCCCAGGATTTCTGCCTTTTTTTACTACGTAATATTTCATTTGTTTTAATTTTCCTTTGCTGCCCAATATGAAACTGAGCCAGGTCCAACATTAAAAATTCCGTTTCCATTTTCATCGATTGTAACTTCATTTTTGTTCTTTCCTGACAAATCTACATAGGTTTTTCCAGATTCTTCTTCGCCTACAAACATTTGTTTTTCAGCCATATCTCCAATGGAAATCAAAACTGCAAGAGATGATGTCTTATCGTCTGTCCTTCTTACCCAACCTACAACTTGGGGATTGTCAAAATAATCATCTTGATCGCCAAAAGAATATTTTTTTCTCACATCAAGCATCTTATCAATCATTTCTTTTAATGGATCTTTTTTGATTTCTCCTTTTAGTCCATAATAATCTCCTGCAAAAATACAAGGATAGCCATCTTTTCTAAATAAAATCAAGGAGTAGGCAATTTCTTTAAACCAATCTTCAACCCAAGAATCCAATGATTGACCTGGTTGGGAATCGTGATTATCGACAAAGGTTACTGCTTGAAGGGGATGATTTTTGACAATTGTATTATTAAAAATATTTCTCATATCATAATTTCCGTTAGATTTACTAGCTTCTTCGAAATGAAAATGAAGTGGCACATCAAATAAGTCTATTTTCCAATCAGTATCATCCAAATATCTATCAATTTGACCTTCATCATATTGCCAATATTCCCCGAAAAGATAAAAATCATCTTTCTTTTTTTCCATAATATGATTTGATAAATCATAAATAAATTCGTCAGAAATGTGTTTTAATGCATCATACCTAAAACCGTCAACTCCCGTTTCTTCCATAAACCAATCAACCCATTTAAAAATTTCTTCTCTTACTTCTGGATGGGAATGGTCTATGTCAGCGTTCATAAGATAATCAAAATTTCCTTTTTCATCACTTACGCCATCGTCCCAATACTTTCCTTCGCCAAGGACTCTAAAAATCGCTTTTGTGTCGGTATTTGAATCGTAATCAACGCCTGTAAAATGATAATAATGCCAAATGAAATCAGAATATTTGCCAGATCTTCCTGGAAAATCAAAACCTGTCCAAGCTTTTATTTTCATATCTTCTGACACGTCTTTTTCTCTGTTATTTTGATCTACCATTCTCGCCATAAATTCTTCTTCAAAATCGGCGTTTCCCTTGTGATTTAAAACAACATCAGCATAAACTTTTATATGGTTTTTGTGAAGCTCATCAATTGCCTCTAACAATTCTTTTTTCGTTCCATATTTGGTCCTGACTGTGCCTTTTTGGTCAAATTCTCCCAAATCCCACAAGTCATAAATTCCATATCCAACATCTTGGTCGCCCCCACCCTTACACATTGGCGGAAGCCAAAGAGCATCAATTCCAGCATCCTTTATTTTCTTTGCATTTTCCTTCAAAAAAGCATAATAGCCTCCGTCAGCGGGACTGTCCCACTCGAAGGCTTGCATCATAACATCACTCATTTATTTTTCCCCTTCAACGATGGCAATTGATGCTGAACAACCAAGTCTACTTGCTCCAGCATTTATCATCTCCATTGCCTCATCATAGGTATGGATTCCTCCACTTGCCTTAACTCCCATTTTTTCCCCAACAGTTTTTCTCATAAGAGCCACATCTTCTTTTGTAGCTCCACCCGTAGAAAATCCTGTAGAAGTTTTTACAAAATCTGCACCAGCTTCTTTGGAAAGTTCGCACACTTTAATTTTTTCTTCATCATCAAGTAGGCAAGTTTCAATAATAACTTTTAAAATTTTATCTCCACAAGCTTTTTTAACTTCTTTTATATCTTCCAAAACGTAAGCATAATCTTTATCTTTTAATCTTCCAACATTAATTACCATATCAATTTCATCTGCCCCATCTTTTATGGCATCTTCTGTTTCAAAAACTTTAGCCTTTGTAGTCATTGCCCCCAAAGGAAAACCAATAACAGATGTAATTCTAATATCCTTATCCATATCTCTAATCATAGAAACATAAGAAGAATTTACACAAATAGATTTAAAATTATATTCTAAAGTTTCTTCTACAATCTTTTTAACTTCATCTTTTCTTGCATCAGCTTTTAATAAAGTGTGGTCAATATATTGATTAATTTTCATTTTTTTCTCCTTTATAATCGATTAGGGCAAGACTAATATCGTCATCTTGTTCGCCCCAAGTAAATTTTTCTAAATCCTCTAAAATAGAATCAAGATTATTTTTATTTTTTAATTTTTCCATCAATCTTTCAACAGAATACTCGTTTTTTTCAATATCTTTACTTTCAATAACACCATCAGTATAAAATAAAATCCTGTCTTTAGGATGAAGTTTAATAGTAACTTCTTGGTAAATATTTTGCTCAATAATATTAGAAATCATCCTACCAGAAACAACAAGTTTATTTACACGATTTTTATTTTCAATAAGATGAAGAGGTGGGCAATTATGTCCAGCATTAGAAAAAGTAAGGCTATCATTTAGGCTATCAAAAATTCCAACCCAAACTGTAAAATACTGGGATGAATTCATATCAAGTTTTACAAACTTTTCCCTAAGTTTTTTCAAAACTTGACCTGGAGAATAATCACTATGTCGTTCAAAAATTCCGCTTATAGATAATTTTACAAACATGGTCATAATAGAAGATTTAACCCCATGACCCATAACATCAGCTATATAAAAGGCATACCTATTTTCATCAACCTTAATAATATCAAACAAATCCCCCGAAAGATCATTTGATGGAATATATCTTCCCTCAAGCTTTATATCCCCATAAGTTTTATTTTTTGGCAAAATACTTGCTTGAATTTTTCTAACAAATCTAATATCTTCAAGCATTTTTCTATTTGCATTAAAAAGATCAACTTTCATCCTAGATTCGCTAGTTATATCCCTATAAACTTCAATAATTCCCATAAATTCATTACCATTATAAAGGGGAGAAGATTTAATAGAATAATATTTACCATTAATGAGTTTTTCCTCTTCAATTGTAGTATTTTTAAAAATATCAGCCTTTTCACTAAGTTTTTCTATATCAATATTTTGCTCAATGAGTGACCTATCAAGATGAATATCTCGTTTCATTTTTTCATTAATAAAAACAAGCCTACCATACTTATCAAGTATCCTAACCCAGTCATCCATTGAGTTTAAGACATAGAAATTATCATCCCTAAATTTTTCTATATTCGCCTTACCCATAAGAACCTCTTTATAAACATTTATTCTCTTTTTATGGTAACATTTATAAGATATATTTTCAATTAATTAAGTAAACTAATGAAATTTTTATTAAAAAAATTATTAACAAAAACTAAAATTTAAAGAAATTATCGATAAAAAGAAAAGCAAAATTAAAAACTAAATCCAAAAATAAAATTTATAATAAATACTACTTCAAATACAAAACAAAATTCATTATAAATACCTACATCAAATACAAAACAAATTTGATAATAAAACTCTATACAAAATACAAATCAAAAAAACAAAATTCAAAAGCAATACTATAAAAATATCAATAAAGCATTGAAAACTTCACATAAAATCTAAAAAAATTTTTAAATTCTATTTAGAAAAAAATTAATTAACTTATTTAAATACATTGATAATGAATCTATATATTATTAGCCAATCTATATTAAAAATTTATATTAATTTAAAATTCCTTTTACAAAAAAATAAATTAACTTGTCTAAGTCCGTTGATAATGAATCTATATTTCATTTGCTAATCTATATAAAATATTTATATTAAATTTAAAATACACAAAAATTTTCATTCTAAAATAGAAGACTACTATCCAAAAATAAAAATCAAATTTTAATTCTTCATTTTATTTTGAAAATTAAAAATTACCACAAAAAAAGCACCTTATTTTCATAAGATGCTATAGAGTAAGTTTATTATACAAGTTCTATTATTGCTATTTCAGAACCATCGCCTCTTCTTGGTCCTAATTTTAATACTCTAGTATATCCACCGTTTCTATCTTCATATTTTGGTGCAATTTCGCCAAATAATTTTTGAACTGTAGATGGTTTGTATATATATTGAGCTGCTTGTCTTCTTGTGTGAAGTGTATTTTTCTTACCTAATGTAATCATACGATCAGCCATTTTTTGAGTTTCTTTTGCTCTTGTTAGGGTAGTAGTAATTCTACCATTGTCTAACAAAGAAGTTACTTGATTTCTAAGTAGGGCATTTCTATGATCTGTTCTTCTACCAAGCTTTCTTTTATTAGCCATCATATCCTCCTATTCTTCTCTTAAACTAAGTCCTAAACTGTGGATTTTATCAATAACTTCTTCTAGTGACTTTTTACCGAAGTTTTTGATATCCTTTAGCTCAGATTCACTTTTTTCTATTATCTCACCAACAGTATTATATCCTGCTCTTTTTAGACAATTGAATGATCTTAATGAAAGATCTAATTCCTCAATAGTTTTTGATAATTCCATTTGATTATTATCTTCTTCTTCGATTTCTTCAATTTCTTCTTCCTCATCTTCTGGTGGGAATTGTTGACCTGGTAGGTCTTTGAAAAATCTTATATCTTCCATCAAAATTGAAGCGCCTTCTGATAAGGCTTCTTGTGGAGTAATTGTTCCATCTGTCCACACTTCAAGAATTAATTTATCATAATCAGTAGACTCACCTACTCTAGTATTTTCAACTGTAAAGTTTACGCTTTTTACTGGTGTAAATGATGAATCTATAGCTATTGCTCCTATTGGGTCAGTATCCTTTTTATTTTGTTCAGCTACCCTATATCCTTTACCATCTGTAACGTCAAGGGCAATAAACAATCTTCCTTTATCATTAACTGTTGCAAGATAATGATCTGGATTTGCCACTTCGATTTGGGCATCTGTTTTTATATCTTTAGCTGTAACAATTTTAGGTCCTTCTATATCTAAAAATAGTGTTAGATCTTCTTTAGTATGTTTTTTAATATCAATACCTTTGATATTTAATATTAATTCAGGTACATCTTCTACAACTCCAGGAATTGTGGAAAATTCGTGTAGTACCCCGTCTATAAGAATCTTTGAGACGCTAGAACCAGGTAAGGATGATAAAAGCATCCTTCTCATACTGTTTCCTATGGTTGTACCATAGCCTCTTTCGAGTGGATATAGGACAAATTTACCGTAATTAGTTTCTTCGTCTATATCTAAAATTTCAATCTTTGTATCTAATTTTTCTATCATTGTATCTCCTTAGTTCTAACAATTTAACTAATTCTATTTAGAATAGAACTCAACAATCATACGTTCTTCTACAGGTATATCAATATCTTCTCTTGTTGGGAAGTTTGTAACTTTTACCTTTAAGTTTTCTAAATCTGAATCTAACCATGAAACTACTCCAAATGATTGGTTTGTTTCTTTGATAGCTTTAAATAATTGGCTTGATCTAGATTTTTCTTTAACTTCAATAACATCTCCTTCGTTTACAAGAATTGATGGGATGTCAACACTTTTTCCATTTACTAATAAATGTCCATGTGTTACGATTTGTCTTGCTTCTCTTCTAGTTCTAGCAAGTCCAGATCTAAATGCTATATTGTCAAGTCTTCTTTCACAAAGGATTATTAGGTTTTCACCTGTTTGTCCTTGCATTTTTGAAGCTTTTTCATAATAACTTCTAAATTGTTTTTCACTTACTCCGTAGATGAATTTAGCTTTTTGTTTTTCCCTTTGTTGCATACCATATTCACTAAGTTTTCTTCTTTGATTAGAGTTTGTTCTTTTAGATTCTCCTGAGTAACCTAAGTATGCTGGGCTGATTCCTAAGCTTCTACATCTTTTAAATATTGGATCTCTGCTTACTGCCATAGTTTCTCCTTATTAAACTCTTCTTCTCTTAGGTGGTCTACAACCATTGTGAGGAATTGGTGTTACGTCTTTTATCATTGTTACTTCAAGTCCTGCTGCTTGTAAGCTTCTGATTGCAGATTCTCTTCCTGAGCCTGGTCCTTTAACAAATACTTCTACACTTTTTAAACCATATTCCATAGCTTTTTTTGCTGCTTCTAAAGCTGCTTCTTGTGCTGCAAAAGGAGTTGATTTTCTTGATCCTCTAAAACCTAATTGTCCAGCACTTGCCCATGATAAGGCATTACCTTGTGCATCTGTCAAAGTTACCATTGTATTATTGAATGTTGAATTGATATGAGCTTGTCCTCTTTCGACATTCTTTTTAACTCTTCTTCTACCTCTTTTAGCAGAAGATTTTTTAGTCTTTGCTGCCATATCTCCTCCTAATGTCTTCCTTTTCTAGTTCTTGCGTTATTTTTTGTATTTTGACCTCTTACAGGTAAACCTCTTTTGTGTCTAATTCCTCTGTAGCAATTAATTTCTCTAAGATTTCTAATATTCATAGATACTTCACGTCTTAAATCACCTTCGATTGTATAGTCGTCTAATATCTCACGAATTTTTCCTAGTTCTCCTTCTGTAAGGTCTTTCATTTTTGTATCAGGATTGATTCCTGCTTTTTCTAATATTTCTTGCGCTGAAGATTTTCCTATACCATAAATATAAGTCAATCCAATTTCTGCTCTTTTTTCTCTAGGTAAGTCTATACCAGCTATTCTTGGCATCTAATACCTCCTTAACCTTGTCTTTGTTTATGTTTTGGATTTTCGCAAATTACCATAACTTTACCGTTTCTTTTGATAATTTTGCATTTATCACACATTTTTTTTACTGATGCTCTAACTTTCATTATCGTTCTCTCTTTCTTTATCTACACTTTTAGATTTAAAATAACAAGAAAAAATCGTAGATTTTTTATTGTTATTTGCGTCTCCAAGTAATTCTGCCTTGAGTAAGATCGTATGGAGATAATTCCACTGTTACTGTATCTCCTGGTAATATTCTAATGTAGTTCATTCTAAGTTTACCTGAAATATGTGCTTGTATTTCATGGCCATTTTCTAGTTCTACTTTAAATATTGCATTTGGTAGAGCTTCTTTAACTACTCCTGTTACTTCTATAGCATCTTTTTTTGACATCGATAAAATCTCTCCTTTTCTTTTATTTTGATCTATTAATGTCTGATTGATTCTTTTTAACAACAAGACATAATCTAGATATCTTTAATGAAAGACTCTATCTTTATCTCGTTTTCGATTTTGTAATTCATTGAAAAATTTAGCATATTTGTTAATATTTTTTATTTTATTTCTCTAAACTTTTTTTAATTTGATCAAAAACTTCTTCAGGAGTTTTTGCACCGTCAATAGTAACTAATATACCTTTTTTGTTGTAGTAATCAATCAAAACTGATGTGTGTTTGTTGTAAACATCAAGTCTTTCTTTAACTGCAGCTTCTGTGTCATCTTCTCTTTGGATTAATTTTTCTCCTGTTTCATCATCAATTCCTTCAACTTTTGGTGGGTTGAATTTTATATGATATACTTTTCCGGTTGACACATTTACTCTTCTTCCAGATATTCTTTCAATAATTACATCTTCAGGCACATTGATATTTATTACCTTATCAATCTTATTATCTCTTTTTTGCATTCCTTCATCAAGTGCTTCGGCTTGAGTAATATTTCTAGGAAATCCATCAAGTAGTATGCTTTTTCCATCTTCTACTTTGTCTAATGCATCCCAAACTAAATCTATTGTTAATTCATCTGGAACTAATTGGCCTTTGTTCATATATTCTTTTGCCTTAGCTCCCAAAGGTGTGTTATTTTTTATATTTGTTCTAAATATATCACCTGTTGATATTTGAACTGCATCTAATTCTTTTATTAATTTTTCTGCTTGTGTTCCTTTTCCGGCTCCTGGAGGGCCTAACAATATGATATTCATAATATTACCTATTTAAAAATCCTTTATAGTTTTTCATAGTAAGCATTGCTTCTATTTGTTTCACTGTTTCAAGTATTACACCAACAACGATTATTACTGAACTTCCTCCAAAGGATAAGTTTAATCCTAAAAATCTTGATGATAGTGCTGGTACTATTGTAAGTAGCGCTAACGAAATAGCACCAATAAATGTAATTTTATTTCCTACTTTTGCTAGGTAGTCGCTAGTTGGTTTTCCTGGTCTTATTCCTGGAATAAAACCACCATTTTGTTGAAGTTGTTTTGCATATTCAACTGTATTAAATTGTATCATGTTGTAGAAATAAGCAAATACTAATATTAATACTGCTTGAACAACAAGATAAATTACAAAACCATAAGTTGATTTGCTAAAGAATTGATTCAATCCTCCATTAGCATTTCCCATAAATAATGAGATTGTTGATGGAATTGCTAATACTGCTGAAGCAAATATTATTGGCATTACTCCGCTCATATTTACTTTTACTGGTATATGAGTTGATTGTCCGCCATACATTTTTCTTCCAACTACTCTTTTTGCGTATTGGACTGGTATTTTTCTTTCGCCTTCTGTAATTTTTACTGTAAATACTACTATAAAAATTACTACAAGTGCCATGATTAAAATTGAAATCCATGTAATTGTATTGTAATGAAGACCAGTCTTCCAAGTTTTTAATGTTTTAGGTACATTTGCAATGATACCCATAAAGATTATAATTGATACACCATTTCCTATTCCTTTTTCTGTTATGGTTTCTCCCATCCATGTAACAAGCATTGTTCCACCGATTAGAACTACATTCATAACTATTTTTTGGAATGGTGTTGCAGATGATAAAGCTGCTCCATATAATCCGTTTGTTATTGCTATAGCTTGAAATATTGCAAGAAATATTGTCATATATCTTGTATATTTTTGTATAGTTTTTCTTCCTGCTTCGCCTTCTTTTGTTAGCTCTTCAAGTCTTGGAATTACAACTGTTAATAATTGCATTACGATTGATGCTGTAATGTATGGTTGAACCCCAAGGGCAAATATTGATAGGGTTGAAAGTCCGCCACCTGTTAGCATATTTAAATAATCTACAAGTGTTCCTTCCATTCCCTTATATGCTGCTGCTAACTTTTGTGCATCTATAAATGGAATTGGGATGTTATTTCCTAGTCTATATATTAATAACATCACTAGAGTGAAGTAGAATTTTTTTCTTATTTCTTCTTCACCCCAAGCTCTCTTTAGCGTATCTAACATTAGATCACCTCAGCCTTTCCCCCTTGGGCTGTGATTTTTTCTTCTGCAGATTTTGTAAACTTGTGAGCTTTTACTGTTAATTTCTTTGTGATTTCGCCATCGCCAAGAATTTTGATTCCAGCTTTTGCTTTATTTTTATTTAAAATTTTATTTTCAAATAGTAGTTCAGGTGTAACTTCTGTACCGTCTTCAAAAATATCTAAATCACATACATTTATTGTTTCGTATTGTTTTCTATTGATATTTTTAAATCCTCTTTTTGGAAGACGTCTAAATAATGGCATTTGGCCACCTTCAAATCCTGGTCTAACTCCGCCACCGCTTCTTGAGTTTTGTCCGTCTTGACCACGACCTGCTCTAGTTCCGTTTCCACTTCCTGGACCTCTACCTTTTCTATTTTTTGTTTTTAGCTTTTGGTTAGGTTTTAAATCGTGAAGTTTCATTTTACACCTCCTAGCTTAATTCTTTAACTTCCAACATAAATGGAATTTTGTTTATCATTCCTCTTAATGCAGAATTGTCTTCTCTAACTACTGTTTGACCAATCTTTCTAAGACCTAGTGCTTTTGCTGTAGCTATTTGATCGTCTTTTCTGCCTATGAAGGATTTTTTTAATTTGATTTCAACTTTTGCCATAGAATACTCCTTAATAATCGAATTCTTCTATTGATTTACCACGTAATCTTGCAACTTCTTCTACTGTTTTCATAGAAGCAAAAGCTTTTAAGCAAGCATTAATGATATTTTTCGGATTTGATGAACCTAAGTTTTTAGCTCTGATGTCCTTGTATCCTGCAAGTTCACAGATAGCACGAACTGGTCCACCAGCTATTATTCCTGTACCTTCTTTAGCTGGCATTAATAGTACAGATCCTGCACCTTTGTTTGCCAATATTCTGTGTGGAACTGTAGTGTTTACTATAGGAACTGTAACCATGTGTTTTTTTCCATCTTCTGTAGCTTTTCTTATAGCTTCAGGAACTTCTGTAGCTTTTCCTGTTCCTACTCCTACATGTCCATTTTGATCTCCTACTACCACTAGGGCAGCAAATCTCATGTTACGTCCACCTTTTACAGTTTTTGCAACTCTATTTATACTAACTACTCTATCTTCGAGGTTTAGTTTGTCTACATCTTGTTTTAATAAATACATCTAAATCCTCCCTCGTTAAAACTTAAGACCATTTTCTCTTGCTGCTTCAGCTAGGGCTTTTACTTTTCCGTGATAAAGATATCCGTTTCTATCAAAAACAACCTCTTCGATTCCTTTATCAAGTGCAACTTTTGCTATCATTTCGCCAACTTTTGTGGCAGCTTCTATATTTGCACAATTTTCTAAACCTTCGTTTACTTCTTTTTGTAATGTGTTTGCACTTGCAAGTGTTACTTGTGCATCATCGTCTATTAATTGTGCGTATATATTAGTATTTGATTTGTAGACACTAAGTCTTGGTTTTTGAGCAGTTCCACTGACTTTATTTCTAACTCTGTATTTACGAGTTTTTAATTTTTGCTCTTTTGTTTTTTTAGCCATTATTGCCCCCTACTTACCTGTCTTACCAACTTTTCTTCTAATATGCTCACCTTCATAACGGATTCCTTTTCCTTTGTATGGTTCAGGTTTTCTCCAGTTTCTAATGTTTGCTGCATATTGTCCAACAAGTTGTTTATTGATTCCTTTTACTACGATAGTTCTATCGTTAGGAACTTCTACTTCAATTCCTTCAGGATCGTCCATTCTAACTTGGTGTGAAAATCCTAGATTCATTACTAGAGTTTTACCTTGTTTTTGGGCTCTATATCCTGTTCCTTCTATTTGAAGAGTTTTTTGATAACCTTCTGTTACTCCCAAAACCATATTAGCAATTAATGATCTGTAAAGACCATGTTCTTGATTTTCGATTTTTGTAGGATTTTCAGAAGTTATTACTAATAACTCGTTTTCTTCTTGTTCAAGTTTCAAGTTTTTTGATACTAATTGAGAATCTTCACCTTTTGGTCCTTTAACTGTAACCAAATTGTCTTTAACATCAATAGTTACTCCAGAAGGGATTTCAATTGGTTTTTTACCTATTCTTGACATTTATTCCTCCTTACCATACATAACACATAACTTCGCCGCCGACGTTTAATTCTCTTGCAGCTTTATCTGTTAATAGTCCTTTTGATGTTGAGATTATTGCAATTCCAAGTCCATCTAAAACTTTTGGTACTTCGTTTGCTTTAACATAAACTCTTAATCCTGGTTTAGAAATTCTTCTAAGTCCTGATATAACTTTTTCGCCTTCTTCTGCGTATTTTAAGTCTATTGTAAGAATACCTTGCTTATTGTCTTCTTCTACATCAAATCCTTTGATGTAACCTTCGTCTAATAGAATTTGAGCAATAGCACGTTTCTCATTAGAAGATGGTAAGCTTACAGATAAATGATTAGCTTTGTTACCATTTCTTATTCTTGTTAGCATATCCGCAATTGGATCTGTCATCATAATTATTTTCCTCCTAACTTACCAGCTTGCTTTTCTTACTCCAGGAATTTCACCTTTGTTTGCGAGCTCTCTAAAGCATACACGGCAAATACCGTATTTTCTCAATACAGAATGTGGTCTTCCACAAATCTTGCATCTTGAATATGCTCTTGTACTATATTTTGGCTTTCTTTTTTGTTTCGCAATCATTGACTTTTTTGCCATTTTTTGCTCCTTTATTTTCTGTAAGGCATTCCCATTAATGTTAAGAATGCTTTAGCTTCTTCATCAGTTTCTGCTGTTGTTACAAATGTAATATCCATACCATGTAAGAAATCAACATCATCATAGTTAATTTCTGGGAATATTAATTGTTCCTTGATTCCTAATGAATAATTTCCTCTTCCATCAAATGAATTTGGATTAATTCCTCTGAAGTCTCTAACTCTTGGTAGAGAAATTGAAATTAATTTATCCATGAAATCATACATTTTTTCTCCTCTAAGAGTTACCTTTGTACCTATTGGTTGGCCTTCTCTTAGTTTGAAGTTTGATACAGATTTTTTTGCTTTTATTTCAATTGGTTGTTGACCTGTAATAAGTGCAAGTTCATTTTTTGCCTTGTTTAAAATGTTTTTGTTATCTTTAGCTTCGCCAAGTCCGATATTTATAACAATTTTTTCAAGTTTTGGTACTTGCATTAAGTTTTCATAACCGAATTGATCCACAAGTCCTTTAACAACTTCTGATTTGTATTTTTCTTTTAATCTACTTGTCATAATTACTCCTTTTGGATCTAATCGAATTTTTCGTCAGTTTTTTTGCAAACTCTAACTTTTTTTCCATCGATTATTTCAGTTGATGTTCTTACACCTTTTTTCAAGCTTTCTGAGTATAGTAGAACTTTTGATGCTGAGATTTTTCCTTCTCTTTCAAATCTTCCACTTTCTTCTCCCATTTGTCTTGCTTTTTGGTGTTTAGTTTGAATGTTTGCACCTTCAACTATTACTCTATTTTCCTTAGGAAATGCTTTAATAACTTCTCCTACGTGTCCTTTGTATTCACCTGATATTACTTGGACTTTATCGCCTTTTTTAATATGCATTTAATCCTCCTATAATACTTCCGGTGCAAGTGAGATAATTCTCATGAATCCTTCATGACGAAGTTCTCTTGTTACTGGCCCGAATATACGAGTTCCTACAGGTGATTTGTCATCTTTTACTATTACAGCTGCGTTGTCATCAAATTTTATATATGATCCATCGCTTCTTTTAACTCCTCTTGAAGTTCTTACTATAACAGCTTTTACAACTTCACCTTTTTTTACCGCTCCACCGGGTGTTGCACTTTTAACTGAACAAGTAACTATATCCCCAATGTTTGCGTATCTTCTTCCGGCTCCTCCAAGAACTTTGATAACTGAAAGTTCTCTTGCTCCGGAGTTATCTGCTACTCTCATACGAGATTCTTGTTGTATCATAATAATCTCCTTTACCTAATTAAGCACGAACCGCAGTTTCGTTAATTTTAACTAGTCTCCATCTTTTTGTCTTTGCTAATGGTCTAGTTTCCATTATTGTTACTGTATCGCCAACTCTAGCTTCATTGTTCTCATCGTGAGCTTTATATTTCTTACTTACTTTTAATCTTTTCTTGTATACAGGGTGTTGGATTTTTGTTTCAACTTTTACTGTGATTGTTTTATCCATCTTATCTGATACAACTACTCCTTGAACGGATCTTCTACTATTTCTTTCCATCAAGTTAAGCCTCCTTATTTATATTGAGCTTTCTCTCTGTTTGGATTGTTTTTACTCTAGCTATATCTTTTTTAACATTTCCAATAGCAGCTGGGTTTTCAAGTTGACCTGTAGCCATTTGGAAACGAAGATTAAATAATTCAGATTGTAAATCGAAAAGTTTTTTATTTAATTCGCTTTCACTTAATTTTCTGATTTCTACTGCTTTCATTAAGCTTCCTCCACTTCTTTGACCTCAAGCCTTTTAACGAATTTTGTTTTGATTGGAAGTTTTTGTGCTGCAAGTCTCATAGCTTCTCTTGCTACTTCTTCGCTTACTCCACTCATCTCAAACAACATTCTACCTGGTTTTACTACTGCTACCCAATATTCTGGAGCACCTTTACCAGATCCCATTCTTACTTCTGCTGGCTTCTTTGATACTGGTTTATCTGGAAATACTTTTATCCAAATATTTCCGCCTCTTTTTATATATCTTGTCATAGCACGTCTTGCAGCCTCTATTTGGTTTGCTGTAAGCCATGTGCTACCAAGTGATTGTAATCCGTATTCACCATAAGAAAGTGTATTGCCTTTTTGGGCTTTACCTTTCATTCTTCCTCTATGTTGTCTACGATATTTTACTCTTTTAGGCATTAACATAATCTTGTTTCCTCCTTGAGATAATAATCTTATCTATCGTTATTTCTTCTATTTGGACGTCTTTTCTTATTTCTTCTGTTTTGCTTTGGTTGTTTGATGTCTGGAATTCTTTTTGCTTTTTCTCCAGGAAGAACTTCTCCTCTGTTTATCCAAACTTTACATCCGATTTTACCGTATTGGGTATCTGCTTCTGCAAAACCATAATCAACATCTGCTCTTAGTGTTTGAAGTGGTACTTTTCCTTCGTTGTATCCTTCACTTCTTGCCATATCAGCTCCACCAAGTCTACCAGATACTTGTGTTTTAATTCCTACAGCTCCAGCTCTCATTGTTCTTTGAACTGCTTGTTTCATAGCACGTCTAAATGTGATACGATTCTCAAGTTGTGCTGCAATATTTTCAGCTACTAATTGGGCATCAACATCTTGGTTTTTAATTTCTTCAACGTTTATGATTACTCTTTTACCTGGAGCGATTTTTTCAACTTTTTTCTTTAATTCTTCAACTCCTGCTCCGCCCTTGCCGATTACCATTCCTGGTTTTCCGGTGTAAACTGAAACTTTTATATTATTTACCGCTCTTTCAATTTCTATATCAGAAATTCCAGCATCGTAAACTTCTTTTTTAACTAATTCTCTTATCTTATGATCTTCTACTAAAAGTTCAGAAAAGTCTTTTTTATTTGCATACCATTTAGAGTCCCATTCTTTAATTACGCCAACTCTAAAACCTTTAGGATTTACTTTTTGACCCATTATTATGCCTCCTCTACTTCTTCTTGTGTAAGAACTACGCCTATGTGAGATGATCTCTTAAGGATTGGATAAGCTGCACCCTTTGCCTTAGGTCTCCATCTTTTCATAGTTGGAGCGTCGTTTGCGAAGGCTTTTTTTACAATAAGATTTTCTCTAGATAATCCGTTATTGTTTTCTGCATTTGCTATTGCACTTTTAAGTACATCTGAAAGTAGTCTAGCACCTTTTTTATTTGTAAATCTTAAAATATTAAGTGCTTCGTCTACTTGTTTACCTCTAATTTCTCTACATATATAATTAACTTTAAGAGGAGATATTCTTACATATTTAGCTGTTGCTTTAACTTCCATTTATACTCTCCTAACTTAATTTTGATTTCATTTCTGTTGCTTTTTTAGCATGGCCTTTGAAAGTTCTTGTTGGAACGAACTCTCCAAGTTTATGTCCAACCATATCTTCTGTTATATATATTGGAACATGCTTTCTACCATCGTGAACTGCTATAGTATGTTCTACAAATTCAGGAAATATTGTAGAACGTCTTGACCAAGTTTTAACTACCTTTTTGTCATTTTTTTCATTTAATGCTTCAATTTTTTTCATTAAATGTTCATCGACAAAAGGTCCTTTTTTTAGTGATCTAGCCATTAAATCCCCCTATTTTTCGTTTCTTCTTCTTACTATATATTTAGAAGATTTATTTTTCTTTTTTCTTGTTTTAAGACCAAGTGCTGGTTTACCCCATGGTGTTGATGGTGCTGGTCTTCCTACTGGTGTTCTACCTTCACCACCACCGTGTGGATGGTCTACTGGGTTCATTGCTGATCCTCTTACGTGTGGTCTTTGTCCCAAGTATCTTGTTTTTCCAGCTTTACCAATTCTTACTAATTCGTGTTCAATATTTCCAACCATTCCAATTGTTGCTTTACAATCATTGTGGATTAGTCTTGTTTCTCCACTTGGTAATTTTACTGTTGCAAATCTTCCTTCTTTAGCCATAAGTTGAGCAGAAACTCCTGCACTTCTTACAAGGATTGCTCCTCTTCCTGCTTTAAGTTCAATATTGTGGATTTGTGTACCTACTGGAATATCTTTTAATTCAAGTGCATTACCTGGTTTAATATCTGCTTCTTTTCCACTTTCAACTACATCTCCAACTTTTAAATTTCTTGGAGCAAGTATATATCTTTTTTCTCCATCAGCATAAGCTAAAAGAGCAATATTTGCTGATCTGTTTGGATCATATTCAATAGCTTTTACTCTTGCTGGTATATTATCTTTGTTTCTTTTGAAATCAATGATTCTATATTTTCTTTTAGCTCCACCACCTCTATGGCGAACTGTTATTCTACCAGTATTGTTTCTTCCACCTGATTTTCTTAAATCAGTTGTTAGAGATTTTTCTGGTGCTTTTTTTGTAATTTCACTGTATGTCATAACAGACATATTTCTGTGTCCGTTTGATGTTGGTTTTAATTTTCTTATAGGCATTTAAATCCTCCCTACATTCCGTCGAAGTATTCAATTGCTTCAGAATCTTCAGTTAATGTAACATAAGCTTTTTTCCAATCAGCTTTTTTACCATAACCATATCTAGTTCTAACTTTTTTACCAGTAAAGTTTAAAGTTCTTACTTTTTTAACTTTTACTCCTTCAAAGATAGTTTCGATTGCGTGTTTGATTTCTGCTTTGTTTGCATTTTTGTCTACTTCAAAAGTGTATTTATTTTCTTCAATTAATTCCATACTTTTTTCAGTAATTATTGGTCTTTTTACTATATCGTAAGGTGATTTCATTATATAAATACCTCCTCAAGTTTGTTTATTGCATCTTTTGTAATAACAAGTTTGTCATGTCTTAAAAGATCATATACATTAATTAAGTTTGCTTTTTCTACGTTGCATCCTTCAATGTTTCTAAATGATCTATAAACTTTGTCATCATTTTCAGCAATAACTACATAAGCTTTTTTGCTTGCATTAATGTTATTTAAAATTTCATTAGCTTCTTTAGTTTTGTATGAATCAAGTTTTAATTCATCAAGTACGATTAATTCATTATCATTTACTTTTGAAGTTAAAACTGAGTAAAGAGCTTTTCTTCTCATTTTCTTAGGAATTTTGTAGCTATAGTCTCTTGGCTTTGGTGCAAATACAATTCCACCGCCTGTATAGTGAGGAGCTCTTATAGATCCTTGTCTAGCTCTACCTGTTCCTTTTTGTCTAAATGGCTTTCTTCCACCACCTCTTACTTCTGCACGAGTCTTAGCGGATTGTGTGCCTTGTCTTTTATTAGCTAGTTGGTTTTTAACTGTATCATAAACAGCTGTTTCAGCAATTTCTGCTGCAAAAAGAGTTTCATTTAACTCGATTTCACCAACATTTTCTCCTTTAATATTTAAAACTTCTACTTTAGGCATTTATTCCTCCTTATTATAGGCTCTTTGTTGCTTGTTTAACTTGAACAAGTCCACCTTTTGGTCCTGGAACTGCGCCTTTAACTAGGATGTAGCTGTCTTCTGTGTTTACTTTAACAACTTTTAGGTTTTGAACTGTTACACGTTCATGTCCCATTTTTCCAGAGCCTTTTCTACCTTTGAACACTCTAGCTGGATCAGAACCTGCCGCTCTTGCACCTGCTACTCTGTGTGATTTAGAACCGTGGCTTGCTGGTCCTCTTCCATAATTCCATCTTTTGATAGCACCTTGTGTTCCTTTTCCTTTAGAAATAGCAGTAATATCTACTAATTCGCCTTCTTCAAATTGGTCAACACTAAGTGTATCTCCAGGATTTAATTCAGATTTTTCATCAAGTCTAACTTCTCTTAAAAATCTTTTATAAGATGCGCCAGCCTTGTCAAAGTGTCCTTTGATAGGTTTTTTAACATTTTTTTCTTTTTTGTCATGATAACCGATTTGGATTGAATTGTAACCATCAACTTCTTCTGATTTAACTTGAACTATTACATTCTCATCAGCTTTAAGTACAGTTACAGGTGTAACAACACCATCTTCATCAATGACTTGAGTCATGCCTACTTTTGTTGTAAATATACTCTTCATTTGAGTACCTCCTTAATTACAGCGGATTGATCCAAAATTATTTGGAAAACCTTCAATCATTCTAATTACAGTTTTATTTCTATGTCAACACCAGCTGGTAAATTCAATTTCTTTAGAGAATCTAAAGTTTTTGCATTTGGTCCAATGATGTCGATTAATCTTTTGTGTGTTCTTTGTTCAAACTGTTCTCTTGAGTCTTTGTATTTGTGAACCGCACGAAGTATTGTTATAACTTCTTTTTCAGTTGGTAATGGAATAGGTCCACTTACTTTTGCTCCTGATCTTTTTACCGCTTCAACGATTTTCTCTGCAGAGCTGTCAATTATTTCATGATCATATGCTCTTAGTCTAATTCTTATCTTTTGATTAGCCATTTTTCCTCCTTTTGATGTGCCACCCTACCGGGCGTTTAATTATATTTGGAAAGCACTAGAGATTATTCTCTAGCTTGCTTGGTGGAAATTACCTTCCACATCTGGCTTAGTGTGAAAGCAACCTCCCACTTCATAGCACTTAAACATGATACAACAATTCATAAGAAAAATCAAGTGAATTTCCTAATTTTTTTAAAAAATTTTCAAGCATTTTCTTATAATTTTTGTACCAATCCGTTTTATTATATATGCCAAAGTGAAAATTTGCAAATTTTTATTTCTTACCTTATATATAGGAGATAAAAATAGAGAGTAAAAATTTTTTAAAAAAATTTTTCTACAACAAATCCAATAAAATCTATGTAGCATATTTATATAGCTAAAACGATAAGATTTATTATTTTTCTATATCAGTATATCTATGAATATAATCTTTTTCTTTTCTGTTTTTAAATCTCTCTACTATATTCTTTATATTCCCTTCTTAATAAATTATAAAATATTATTGTTTGTTTATTTTTTAATTCCTTGCTTATATTTAATTTAATTTTTCAGGTTATTTTCCTATTACAAGAGCAAAAGTTATTATTTATATTTTAAAGAAATAATTTTTTAAAACTAGTCCAAATTAACTTAAAAAAATTTTACAGTTAAACTAATTTATTTGAATTCCAATTTACTATATGTACACATGTTATGCATATCAATTTTGTTATTCAAAGAAACTTATTTACAACCCGAAATATTTGTACTATGATGCTAATAATAAGTTAATCAAGTGTTATATCATTTTAAGCTCTTAATACTGCGAATACCTTTACTTATTTCTACCTAAGTTAAATATATAAATTACTTATTTTCGAATGTTGAAAATTTTAATCATAATAAAAATGTTGCATTTTTAATAAGCTTAATATTTTTAATATTAGATTCATATATTAAAATTAAAAACAATCAAAGAGGTGAATTATGATACCATTTAATATATCAGAACAACTTATGTTTAATACTGTACGATTAGAGACTAAAGATGGTTCTTCTGGGACAGGTTTCTTTTTTGATTTTATATTTGATGATATTCGTGTTCCAATATTAGTTACAAATAAACATGTCTTAAATTACAATAAATCTGAAAATATAACATTTTATTTACACCTAAGAGAAGGTAGTGTTAACGAAACAATCGAAAGTTATCCTATAACTTTAACATCAGATTGGATTTTCCATTCAAATCAGGATCTATGCTTCACATTTATTAATCCAGTTTTTAAAGAAGTAAAGTCACGAACAGGTAAAGATGTATATTATGTTCCCGCTGAAGAAAGTATAATTCCAGATGAAGAAACTTTAAATAATCTATCTGCACTTGAAGAAATAGTCATGATTGGTTACCCAATAGGATTATGGGATAAGATAAATAATTATCCGATTTTTAGAAAAGGATATACATCTTCTCATCCTTCATATGATTTTAATAAAAAAGGAATTGCATTAGCTGACATAGCTGCATTTTCTGGTTCCTCAGGTTCTCCAATCTATATTGTAAATGAGGGAAGTTACAAAAATAAAAGTGGTGGTATAATCTTAGGGCAGAATAGGTTAATTTTCTTAGGAGTTTTATTTGCTGGTCCAACTATAAATACTAATGGTGAAATTGTTGCTATAGATATTCATACACAACAAAAAATAATAAGCAAGACTTCAATAATGACAAATTTAGGTTACTATATTAAATCTAATGAACTACTTAAATTTAAAAATATAATAAGGAATAAATTAATAAATTTAATTAAATACAAAATATACTTAACGCTTATAACTTTAATATGAAACTCAGTAAGTACACATACATTTTCTAAAAATTAAATGGAGCAGACCTTTACGGAATGCTCCATTTAATTTTAATTTAATAAATTGAATTTTTCTGACCTTAATGCTATATTATATAAAATTATGAAAGTCGTCATTGAAAATATTGATTAGAATTACATAATTATTCTGTTTACATCCACTGAATTTTTTTAAATATATTTTATAAAGAAATTCCTAATTGTCTCATCATGTCAAATAAAGTAATATATTTTACATCAAAAGCTTTAGCAACATCCGGTATTTTTGCTGATCTATTAGGTGTTTTTTTACTTAAACCACCTGAAGGAGACTCTAAGGTTACAATAGTATAATTGTTCGACTTTGCTGCCGCAATCAACCAAGGATCTGCGATATTTGTAGGAGCCCACTCCATCAACGCGCTCTCTTTATAAAATCCACATGTCTGAATATACTTTAACACAGATTGATAGTTATCAATAACAGACTTAGTTTTATGGTGACAAACATCAATTATATTTTCATTATCCTTTATCCATTTTGTAAGCTCATCATCACCATTTAAAACTTCATCTTTAATCTTATCTAGCAAAACTATCTGTTTTCTTTTAAATGCACATGCCACATTCTCCCAAAATGATGGAGCAATATCAAATCCATAGTATAATCTATACGGCGTCATTAGAGCATTTGCATCAATCAAAAATGTCTCTGAAGTATTTACCAATTGCTTACACCCCCTACTTTATTAACAACATTAGGAAATGTTTTTTTATTTGTATTGGTTAATCTAAAGGCTTCTGTATAACTAGTTCTCCCAATTGAAATACTTTCGCAAATAGCTCGAACTAGACTTTTATCCAATCTACTTGCAATAGTGCTATAATAATTTCCGCCTTTACCACTCTTATTTTTTTTGTTTTTATTGTATTTATCTATCATATAATCTGCCATTTTTTTGTAAGTAGAAAAATCAATAAATTTATTATCAAAAGCTCTTCTAGCAATTACAGTAACACCACAATGGAATACTCCCGCTATTTCGGAAAATTTATTATAATCATTTTTAGTAGTTTTTAACTTATTCCACTCAATTATAAATTCTTCATTAGGAACTAATAACTCAGCAGCCACTGCATTACATAAAGTTTCTACAGAAGATACAACAGTATCAGTATTTTGGCGATCATTAAATAAATCACTTGTTCCCAAAGCAATATGGGTAGCTTCATGTAATAAGGAAAATAGCCTTGCACCATGTGTATCTGATGCATTGATAAATATTAGAGGTGCCCAATCGTTAGCCATTGCAAATGCTCGAAATTCATTTGTATTCAAAGTACGATGTGTATTATTCCTTACAACTCCATTCATCATTACGACAACACCCGTTTGATTTAATAAATTTCTCCAATATTTAAAAGAATCTGTAACACTATCAGTACTCTTGTACCATTTTATAGGAGTTTCAAGATAAGATCTTATTAATTTTGCAATTTCAATTGGGTTATCTTGTTCCTTAGATAGACCAAGAAAAACACATTTATCAAATCCCATTTCTTGTCGATATGTTGCCATCCAATCCTGAATTGTTTCCATCTCAAAAACAGTATCGATAAGATCTCGGCTAGGATCTATTAAATCAACGCTATCTATCGTTCTATAATCAATTAAATTTATTTTCTCCTTTGGTGGTTTTTCTAAGAAAAAATATCCCAAAGGAATGCAAGACTTTTTACTAAACTCTTCAATCTGATTAAATGTAGGACTCTTCGTACCATCAAGCCATTTAATAATATTTTCAAGCAATTTTCCATCTATATTTTCTTTATTTGTCTGATTTAATGCCCAATTAATAATTTCAGGTTGAATATCAACTGCTATACTTGACATAAATTTACCTCCTTCCATTACTTCTTAATGACATTATACCATTTATTATATATTTAAAATTACTAATTTAAAAAATCAATATATTTTTTCTACTCTATTTGTTTTCTTTTAAATTATTGAATTAGCTTTCATTTATTCATTATCCTATAGATTTAATAATCTTATTAATAACAGTTTTATACTATGTATAATTACTAACTATTCTATTAGTTTTTACAATATTGATTACTAGATGCTTATAAAAACTATAATTCATATTCATTGATTTAAATTCAAATCGTATTTGCTTTGAGTCGTTTCATTTTTTATATTTTTATTTACATAATATTCTATTGGATTTTTTAATTTATTTTCAAAATATTTTTGGTAGCTTTCTAATATTTTTAATCTTTCTTTTTCGTATGGTATTTTTTTGTATTTTTCTTTTAAATATTTTTGATATTTTTCTATTCCTATATATTTATCTGTGATTGAATTGTCTAGCACTTGGATTAGTTTGTCGTAATCTGTGTAAGTATGGAATAGGAGAAAATTTTTTATTATTTTTTTATCTTTTTCTTCTAGATTATCTTCTCCTATAAAGGAGTCTATATCTTTTATTATAAAGGAATGGCTAAGATTGGTTTTTGCTGGAAAAAAATATGATTCTTTTCTTAAAATATAAAATCCTCTTATATTTTTTTCTAAATTGTTTTTATTTTCTTTTTTTCCAATTTCAAAAAGTGAGCCACAAGCAAAGGCTATGTCTTTGTCTAGTCCTAATTCTTTTGCCATCATTTTTGCTGTTTTGCCTATAATTTTTGATCTTCTTACCCAAGCTCCTATATTTTGGTTATCTTCTATTAAATAATAATTTATTTTGTCTTTGTTTGGAATATTTCCGTAATTTTCTTTATACATTTCTTTTTACTATCTTTCCGTAGGTATAAATTTTTTTGTCATCGTCTACAAATCTGTATGAAATTTCATTTTTGTTTTTGGATTTTTCTCCAAGTATATATTTTTTATCTCTTATTTCATTTTTATAAACTATATTTATAAATTCTATATCTTGGTCTTTGACTTTTGTAATTTCTCTTAATAAATCCATGTATGATGCGTTATTCACATGATAATTTGTGTCTATGTCAGCATATCTTATTTGAATTTTTTCTAAATTTGTAAATTCATCTCCATATTCGTGTGATTTTTCTTCATATATGGCTTTTTCTTTTTGGTAGGCTTTTGCTATTTCTTTTGGAATTTTTATTGGTCGCATTTTTTTAAGGTCAAAAAGCAAAAACACGCAATAGGCTTCTACAATTTCTTCATTATCTCTTTCTATGATAAAGTTTCTGTAAGCGTAGAATTTTTTCATATCAATAGCAAAGGTGGTAATTTTTATTTTATCTTTTGCTTTTATGGGCTTTTTGATTTTTATATCCCAAGAATAAACTATCCACCTCTTATCTTCCATGATTTTTTCATCTTCTACTTCTTCTGCTTGATCAAAGGATACTTCAAACATTAAAGACAAAAGATATTTATTTTTTAAATATCCCTCGCTATTTGCAAGAAATCTTTCTACTTCAAATTCTTTTGTTTTTCTCATTTTATTCCTTTCTGTATATATTTTTGATTATGGTAAATGCCATAAAAAATCCCAAAAATAAACTTGTTACCAAGAGTGCTTTTAAAATATTTTTATCAATCTCTACAAATGCCAAGCCCAAAAGTGATGAGGCAATTATTAGGCAAAGTCCAAGAAAAATTATAGCTTGTGTTTTTTGATTTTCAGTTTTTTCATAGGACTTTCTTTCTTCTTCACTTTTTTGGTCGATTATCCTAAAATCTCCTCTTGCTAGTTGCCTTAAAATATTTAGGGTTGTTTGTGGAAATTCTTTTATTAATGAGTAGGTATCATACATTTTTGGTCTAATTCTATCCAAAACTAAGTCTGGACTAAAAATTTTAAAAACCATAGATTTTGCTATTGGAAGGGCAAGTTCTAGGAATGATTCTTTGTAAACTAATTTTTCGATTAAGCCTTCCAAAATTAAAACTGTTTTTGCAAAATTTGTAAGCTCTGATGGAATTTTTATGGAATAATCTACCAAAAGCGTATAAAAATCTCTAATCAAATCTGCAAGTTTCATTTGATTTAGGCTCATTACCATGTATTTATCCAAAAGTTTTTGAATTCTTTTTTCAAAATCCCCAATTTTTTTGGAATCAAATTCCAAAAGTCCCATGCCAATTATAGCATCAGTTATAAGTTTTACTTCATTAAAACTTGCTCCCAAAAATATTTTCATTATTTGATAGCGATAATTTTCCGATAAATTTCCCACAATTCCAAAATCTATCAAATAAATATTTAAATTTTCGTCTACAAAAATATTTCCAGGATGAGGATCAGCGTGAAAATATCCATAAGTAAACATTTGATTTACATAAGCTCCTATGATTTTTTCAGCTAATTCTTTTCTAATATCTGACCTTTTTTCATAAACCGATCTTATAGATCTGCCGTCAATATATTCCATTGTCAAGACTTTTTTGCTTGAATATGAATCATAGACGTCAGGAGAAAGAAGGTCTTTTTTTTGAATATTTAATTTTCTGTATTTTTTTATATTATTTTTTTCAACTTCAAAGTCAATTTCTCTAATTAGGGAAAGAGAAAATTCTTGGATAATTTCTCCAAAATTAAAAGATTTTATTTCTTCAAGTTTTATTTCGAGTTTTTTATAAAGATCATTCATTATTTTCAAATCTTCAACAACTCTTTTGTCCATATCTTTTCTTTGAATTTTGACAACAACTTTTCTCTCAAGAGAGCCAACTTTTATAGTTGCCAAGTGGGTTTGGGCAATTGAGCCTGATGCAAGTGGTTTTTTTTCAAATTCATCAAAGACATCATAAATATCTTTTGAAAATTCTTCATAAAAAACTTCTTTTATATTTTCAAAATCTTCTTCTTTTACATCATCTTGTAATTTTTCAAGCTCTGTAATTATATTTTCTGAAAATATATCCCTTCTTGTAGATAATAATTGTCCAAATTTTACAAAAACAGGTCCCAATTCTTCGAACAAGCTCCTCAAATTTTTGCCAAAATGACTTTCAAGCTCGCTTAAATCTTTTGAATTTTCTCCCTTATTTTTCAAAAGTTTTCTGCCGTCCAAAATAATATTTAGACTTATAAATTTTTTTATTATCTCAAGTTTTCTTTTTTTGTATCCCATTTTATTCTCAACTTCTATTTTCTATCTTTTCATATTTTATTTTATTTTTCTCCAAAAGTTCTATTGCATAAGGATCAATTCTATAATCATTTGAATAATAAATTTCTTTAATGCCCGCTTGAATCAGACTTTTTGTGCAATTTAAGCAAGGAAAATGAGTTACATAGCAAATAGAATTTTTGACAGGAATTCCTTCTTTTGCACAATACAAAAGCGCATTCATTTCTGCATGAATTGTTGCAATACAATGACCATCTCTCATCGTATGCCCAACTTCATCACAATGTGGATTTCCTTTTATTGAACCATTGTAGCCTGTAGAAATAATTCTATTTTCGCCATTTACAAGAACGCAACCAACATAAGCCCTATCGCAAGTTCCCCTAAGAGCAACCATGTGAGCAAGTTTTATAAAATATTCATTCCAAGTCAACCTATCTTTTGCCATAATTTCACTCCTTAATTTTTTTCTTTATTCTATTTTACCAAATTTAAAATTTTAATCACACAAAAAGACTGAAGATCGACTTCAGCCCCATATAATTTGTAAAGTATTCAAACCCTCATGCTAAGAATATCATACGGAAAAAATTGATATGATTTCAAATTTGAAAATTCGTTAAAAATCGCACTGTTTGAGAGCGTAGCTTGAGTTTGCGATTTTAGAATTTTGAAATTTAGAAATCAACAATTTTTGGAGTTAGATATTCGTGCTTGAGGGTTTGTTTACGCTTTGAGACTTAAAATCATCTCCAGCCTTTTAATTTTTTAAACTTTTAATTTTAACTTAAACAAAATATTAAATATTTTTGTAAAGACAAAAATTAAAATTGCAAATATTACAAAATTAATTATAGAGAATCCTTTGAAAACAGATTGTTGAAAAATCATTGTTCCACCACATGCGCAAAGCAAAATTATTAAAACTTTCGCAAGATTTTCAATAGGTTTTAACAAAACCATCTTTCCAGATTTTTCTGTTTTTGTTTTTTCTATCAAAGAATATGAAACTATAAATACAAGCAAGGAAAATATTATTAATCCAGCCAAAGCTAAGTAAGAATTATCATAATTTGAAGCAGGTCTTAAAATAACTTTAATTATTTTGTTAAAATAAGATGTATCATTAGGGATTTTATTTTCAATTAAATATATTAAAGACCTTTCATATAAAGATGCACCTTTGAATAACATATTTAAACTGTCCCATATACCATTTACAATATCAATAAAGAAAAAGGTCATTACGCCTAGTCCAACATGACCTAAAATATTTCCTGCCATAAAACCTACTGACAAAATTGTAAGATAAATAGCTGACAAAAATCCAAAATTTTTCAAATTTCCTGGAATATATTTGACGCCAGTTTTTAAAATTTCAAAATTTGAAGTTTTTACTATCATATAATTTAAAATTGAGCTTATCAAAACAAATCCAAAAATAATTACAAGCCCAAATATAATTTTCATTAGAAAATCTTTTTTCTTTGTCCATGGATAAGTTCTGGCAAATTCATAATAAGAAGTTGAATGCTCCATTGATGAAAATAAAAATCCCAAAACTAAAACCACAATCATACCCGTAATACTTATAGGAATTGAAAAGAAATTATTCGTTTTTTCCTTCATCTCTTTTGACAAATATTTATAGCTAGTTAGGTTTTGCAAATATTCTCCATTTTTTAATTGATATTCATCATATTTTTTCATTTCCTCTTCACTTGCTTTTGAAAAATCAAAATTATCATACTTGCCATATTCATATTTTTTTGCCATTTTTTTAAAAATAATATCATTTTTTTCAAAGAATTCTTTATCTATTACTACATCTTTTTTGTATTTCTTGCCTGTATTTGCCATGATATTTATTTTATTTGTAACATCAACCAAAGAATCGTGTTTTTCTTCCAAGGTATTTGTTTGGAAAACTCCATAAAAAAGAAGGCTAACTAAAACAGCAAGAATTATCCAAAATCCATTTCTTATTGTAAGAATTTTAATTTCTTTCTTAAAGTCTTTCATTATTTACTCCTTCCCTTCTCCCAATAGAAATTATCCTCAATTTTTGATTCCAAAACATCAAATTGTACAATAGATTCATTTCTTTTTATATCATCAAGAATATTTTCCCTATTATCAATCAAAATTGTATAAACTCTTCCCAAATGAAATCTCAAAACAGATTTTTCAAGAATTTTTGGATCTAATTCATCCTTTACAACCACTTGCAACTTAACAAATTTTTCCTTATTTTGATAAAGATTTGTAAGTTTTCCTTCCTTAGAAAGATAGAGAGTTTCATCAGCAACTTTTGCCAACTCTTCAAGCTCGTGGCTTGATGCAAGAACAGTTCTTCCTTCTTCTTTCAAATCTAAAATATAAGTAAGAATAATTTCCTTATTTAAAACATCCATCCCATCAAGAATTTCATCCAAAAGAATCACTTTTGCATTTGTAGAAATAGTAGCCAAAAGCCCAATCAAATTTTTATATCCTTTTGAAAAAGATCTCAAAGATTTTTTTAAATCTATATTATTTTTTTCAAGCTCTTTTTTTGCAAATTTTTTGTTGAAATTCGGATAAATAACTTCATAATATTCAAGCATTTTTTCAACCGATATATAATCAAAATAATCAAACCTATCAGGCAAATAAACAATATTTTCCAATATGTGCTTATCCTCCGCACAAGATTTTCCAAAAACATTAACCTTGCCCAAATCTTTTTGAAAAATATCAGCCATTACTTTTAAAAGAGTAGTTTTGCCAGAGCCATTTCTTCCAACCAAAGCATATATTTTTCCTTCTTCCAAAGAAAAATTTACATCTTCCAAAACCTTATTTTCCCCAAAAGATTTATAAAGGCTCATTACTTCCACAGCCATTAGAGTCCTCCTTACTTTTTTCATAAATTTCTTTTATCTTTTCAAAACTTATTCCATAAAAAATACATTTTAAAAAAATATCGTAGAGTTTTTTCTCGAGTTTTTCTTTTTTTACATCAATTATTTCATCATCTAAACTTACAAAAGTCCCAAGACCTTTTTTTGTAAGCAAAATTCCTTCTTCTTTTAATTTGTTGTAGGCTTTTTGAACGGTAGATTGATTAATCAAAAGAGCTTTTGATAAATCTCTTACAGATGGCATCGTGTCGCCATCAATCAAAATTCCTTGAGCAATCATTAATTTTGTTTGCTCAACAATTTGTTCATTCAAAGGAATTTGAGATGAGCTATTCAAATCAAACATAAAAACCCCTTCCTATAATTTCTGTATGGTGTATGGCGTATCTCCACACACTTCTTAATTCAATTATAACTAGATTTTTTTTCTTGTCAAATATTTTTTTGAAATTTATTTTAAAATTTTTCAAAGAAAAAAACCTAGATAAAACTAGGTTCAGGTATTGCCAAAGTACACGAATCCTCATGCTAAGAATATCATACGGAAAAAATTGATTTGATTTCAAATTTAAAAATTCGTCAAAAATCGCACTGTTTGAGAGCGTAGCTCGAGTTTGCGATTTTAGAATTTTGAAATTTAGAAATCAACAATTTTTGGAGTCCGATATTCGTGCTTGAGGGTTTGTCTACATTTTGAATCCTAGCTTGTAACTAGGTTTACATTAATGGGGCAAATGGTTTTACTATGAAAGCTATTATTTTTTTATAAATTGGATAAGATTTTACATCGTCAAGGCTTATTTGTTTTCCTATATCAAAACTTATTTCAAAATCTTTTAATATTTCATTAATTACTGGATGTTTGTGAATATAAACTCCGCATTCAAAATTTAAATAAAGAGCTCTATAATCTACATTTACTGATCCTACTACTGCTTTTTCATTATCTGAAACCCAAGTTTTTGCATGGATAAATCCTGGCAAATATTCATATATTTTAACTCCGGATTCAATTAATTTTTTGTAATGAGATTTTGCTAGCATATAGGGAATTTTTTTGTCTGGAATTGCTGGAAGAATTATTCTTACATCTACTCCTCTTTTTGCTGCAAAAGTTAAAGATTTTGTCATTTCATTATCTATAATTAAATAAGGCGTCATGATATAGGCGTAATCTTTTGCTGTATCTAGTATGTGCATATAAATATTTTTGAAAAATCTTTCTTTTCTAATCGGATTATCTCCAACTCCTATCATATAGCCTTGTGACTTTTGTGGATATGTTTGTAAATATCTTTTTAAATCTTCTTTTTCTTCGCTATCCCACAATTGCAAAAACATAATTGTAAATGATTGAACTACTGGGCCTTTTAATCTTATAAAAGTATCTTTCCAATGCCCAAACCTTTCTTCTACATTTATATATTCGTCAGCCAAATTTACTCCGCCTGTAAAAGCTACTTTGCCATCTACTACCAAAATTTTTCTATGATCTCTGTTGTTGTGGTAGGTTGATATAATTGGAATTATTGGAGAAAAAACTTTGCATTTTATTCCAAGATTTTCCATCTCTTCTGGAAAATTTTTTGGTAGATTTAAAATTGCATTTGTTCCATCATACATAAGTCTTACTTCAACTCCTTCACTTGCTTTTTGTGCAAGCTCTTCTAGAATTGTCCCCCAAAAATATCCTTGGTGTATTATAAAAAATTCTACAAAAATAAAATCCTTGGCACTTCTTATTGCCTCAATAATATCATTAACTGCATCATCTCCAACTCTGTAATATTTTGCATCATTATTTTTGCTTACAGGATATGAGCCGTAATCATTTAAATATTTTACTAAATTATAAAATTCCTTATCTTCATTTTTTAATTCTTCTACCAAATCTTCATCGATTGTGTGCAGATAATTGGTTTCTTCTTCGCTATCCATAATTGAGCTTTCTTCAAGTTTTTTCCCTATATCAATTCTTGATAAGATAAAAAACATAATTCCAAAAGTTGGGAAGGCTGCAATTAGAAAAAACCAAGAAAGTTTTTCGTAAGGATTTACATCCATTGACAAAATCACAAGCAAAGAAATTGCCGCTATCAATGCTGATGATCCAAAAATTACAGATGGATCGATTGAAAGATGTCTAAGTATTGCCATAAAAATAAAAATTTGAGCAAGTACCAATAAAACATACAAACCCGCCCTGCCAAAAACAACTTTCAATAAAGATGATTTTGTTTTTTCAACAAATTTGTTATCGTTTAATATTTTTTTAATTTTTTCATTATATTTTTTCATATTGTTATTATACTTTTTCATGATATTATTATACCTAATTTCGCCTTATTTTAAAAGGATAAAAATTCAAAATATTTTATTAAAAAATCTAACAAAAATCTTCTTATTTGCTTATTTTCATTAATATAACTATAATAGTTCTATAAGAATGAATTAGTATTTTATTTAAAGGAGTTATATGAAATCTTGTAAAAATAATGAAAAAATTTTGCTTATTAATGACTTTCTTTCAAGTGGAAATATTGGTGGAAGTCTTTGCAAAAGTGTTTTAAATTTTTATTCTTTTGATATAGATTTTATACCTACAGCTTTAATTTCAAATATGTTTTCTCTAAAACCCATAGAAATTTTTGATTCTAGCGATTTTTTGACCAATACTCTTGAAGTTTATAAAAAACAAAATAGAAAATATAAGGCAGTTTTTGTGGGGTTTGTTTTAAATTTTAATCAGGCAAAAATAATTTGTGATTTTGTAAAAGAAAATAATCTATTTATGGTACTTGATCCAATCATGGGAGATTCTGGAAAAATCTATAGTGGTCTTGATAAAAATATTGTAGAAATTTATAAATATATGGCAGATTATGCTCATATAATTATTCCAAATCTCACAGAGGCAAGACTTTTGACTGATAATAAATTTAAAAAAGCTCATGATATTGTAGATTATTATGAAAATATCGGAAAAAAATTTATTATTACAAGTGTTGAAGATGGAAACAGACATTTTATTTTGGCTAAGGATAAATATTTTATAGAAGAAGATTATAAATTTTTGGACAAGTCTTTTGGCGGAAGCGGGGACTTGTTTGACTCAATTTTTTTGGCAAATTATTTGAAAAATAATGATTTTTTACTTGCAATTAAAGATACAAGGGATATGATAGCTTGTATTCTTGATATGCAAATTAAGATTGATGATAAAGCAAATGATATTAGTATAAATGAAATTTTGAAAAAATTATAGAAAGTGAGGTAGTTTTTTGATTAAAAATAAATATTGGAAAAGGGCCTTGCAAATTGCTTGGCCGTCTGTCTTGGAGTCATTTTTTATTTCTTTGGCAGGCTTGATTGATACCTTCATGGTTTCATCAATTGGTTCATCAGCAGTTGCTGCTATTGGACTTACAACCCAGCCAAAGTTTATCGCCCTTTCCTTTTTTATTGCAATTGCAGTTTCAGTTTCAGCCCTAGTTGCAAGACGAAAAGGCGAAGAAGATAAAAAGATGGCGAACCAAACTATGGTTACTGCAATGATTGTAGCTGTTAGTTTATGTATAATAATCTCTTCAATTTTTGTAATATTTACTCCACAAATTATAAAACTTGCAGGATCATCTCCTGACACTCACGATTTGGGAGTTTCATATTTTAAAATTATAATGGCAGGAATGATATTTAATGTAATTTCCATGACAATAAATGCAGGTCAAAGAGGAAGTGGAAATACACAAATAGCCTTTACAACAAATCTAGTTTCTTCTATTGTAAATATATTTTTCAATTATTTACTTATAAATGGAAATTTTGGTTTTCCAAAATTAGGTGTAAAAGGAGCTGCAATCGCAACAGTTTTAGGAGCTTTTGTTGCAGCAGTTATGAGTTTTTCTTCATTATTTAGAAGATCATCATATATGTCCTTTGGGCTTATAAAAAAATATAAACTTACTTTCTCAAATTTTATATTTAAAGAAATTTTTGGACTAGGCTCAAATATTTTTATAGAAAATATTGCAGCAAGAATTGGATTTTTGGTTACAGCAATTACAGCCGCAAAACTTGGAACAGACCAATTTGCAGCTCACAATGTAGGAATGAATTTGCTTTCTCTTTCATTTTCATTCGGGGATGGTATGCAGGTTGCAGCAGTTGCCCTTACAGGAAATGCCCTCGGAGCAAGAAAAAAAGAAGAAGCAATAAAATATGGAAAAACTTGCCAAGAAATTGGCTTAACAATTTCAATAATAATATCTGTTATTTTGGTATTATTTAGAAAAAATATTTTCAGATTATTTTTTGATGATGACAAAATAATAGCTATGGGCTCTGTAATAACTTTTTATCTTATATTCATAGTTATTTTCCAAATTTCCGAAATAATTTTTGGAGGGGCTTTGAGAGCAGCAGGCGATGTAAAATATACACTTGCCGTAAGTTTGATTTCAATTACCTTTATAAGATCTGCTGCAACAATATTTTTTGTAAATATTATTCATTTGGGACTTCAAGGAATTTGGATAGGAGTTTTAGCCGATCAAGTTTCAAGATTTATTGGCTTATGGACAAGATTTAGAAAAGGCGATTGGGTCAATATAGAAATTTAATTAAATGAGATTTTAATTATATATTATAAAATAAAAATATTTTTCACATAAATATTTGAATTTTTCTTCAAATCTGGTATATTATACTTACTATCGGTTAAGATAGTAAGTATATTTTTTTAAACAGGGGGATTAAACAATGAAAATTAAAAAAGTATTACCAGTATTAGCATTAACAGTTGCTTTAGTAGGATGTGGAAAAAAAGCTGACACAACATCAAACGCTTCAAGCACACCAGCTTCAACAACAACTACAGAAAAATCTGATTCTAACGCTAGTACAATGGATTCAAACGCAGCAAGCACACCATCATCAAACGATGCTAGTACACCTGCTTCAGACGCTGGATCAAATAAATAATTAAATTTTAAACAAAAAAAGAGCAAGAATTTCTTGCTCTTTTTTGTTGAAATTTTTTAAATCAAAATTCAAATTAATTTTTTTAATAAAATTAAAATCAAAAAAATCATCCTCAAAATATTAGGATGATTTTTTGAATTAATCTATAATTAATTGTTTATTTGTAATCTAACTGTAGATGTTAAAACATCTGAGTAGCTGTATGATACAGTTCTTTCTGCATCAAAATCATTATTTACTTTTATTGTAAATACACTTGGGAAAGCGTCTAAAATTATACCGCTTTTGGTAACAATTCTTTTTCTACCCTTATCAGCTTTTAAAGTAACTTCTTTTCCTACGTTTTTTTTAACTTCTGACCTTATTTCACTAACTGATTTAAATTCCATATATCCACCTTCCATGCATTTGTATATATTATACAACAAAATTGTGGATAAGTCAAATTAGCATAATATTATACGCTAGATTAAAATTCTTGTCAAATATTTTTATAAAAGGCTCTATAAGCTGTAAAAGTTGAGTAGAAGTCTGCTTTTGAAATTAATTCTATTGGTGCGTGCATAGATATTACTGGTGTTCCACAATCAACTACATCCATTCCATATTCTGCAAGAATATAGGCGATCGTTCCTCCACCACCTTGATCAACTTTACCAAGCTCTCCTGTTTGGAAAATTACTTCATCTTTATTAAAAGCAAGTCTAACTTCTGATAAATATTCTGCATCAGCATCATTTGATCCGCCTTTTCCACCAGAACCTGTATATTTTGTTAAGGCAACTCCATGAGAAATTTGAGCTGAGTTTTGACTTTCTGTTGCATCTTTAAAGTTTGGATCTTCTGCCAAGGTTACGTCAGCTGATAAAACTTTTGAATTTCTCAAAGCTCTTTTGAATTTAATCAAATCAAATTCTTCTTTTAAATTCATAATTTCTAAAAGAATATTTTCAAAAAATTGTGAAGTCATTCCTGTTGCTCCGACTGAACCAATCTCTTCCTTGTCAACAAAAAGTCCTACCAAAGTTTTTTTAGTTTCTTTTATATCAAGTAAAGCTCTCAAAGCTGCGTATGAGCAAACTCTATCGTCATGGCCGTGGGAGGCTATCATTGATTTATCAAAGCCAACTTCTCTTGCTTTTCCTGCAGGAACTACTTCAAGTTCTGCCGTTATAAAATCTTCTTCTTCAATTCCGTATTTTTCATTTAAAATTTTTAAAATATTTTTCTTTACTGGATTTTCTTTTTCATCTAATAGTGGTCTATTACCAACTATAATTGATAATTGCTCACCTGTTATAACTTCTTTTGCAGATTTTTCCATCAATTGTCTTGATAAATGTATTAAAAGCTCTGAGATGAAAAATACTGGCTCATCTTCCTTATCCCCAATTGAAATATCTACTTTTTCTCCATTTTTTGTAAAAACTACTCCGTGAAGGGCAAGTGGCATATTTGTCCAATTATATTTTTTACTCCCCCATAATAATGAGTTTTTAAATAAGCAAGGCCGTTTTCTTCTGTAAGTGGAACAGGTTTTAAATCAAGTCTTGGCGAATCGATATGACCTCCAACTATAGCAAGTCCTTCTGATAACTCTTCACTTCCTATGTGAAACATAGCTACAGCTTTATTTTTATTTACTGCATATATTTTATCGCCAGAATTTATTTTTCCAGCCTTTATTTTTTCTTCAAGGTCAACATAACCTGCTTTTTTTGCTAAATTTATAATTTCTTTTGTAGCAAGTCTTTCAGTTTTTCCCTTGTCCAAAAAATCCATATAATCTTTTGAAAGACTTTCTAATTCTTTTTCTTGGTCTAGTGATAAATTTTCCCAGACATTTTTTCTTTTGTACTCTGTCATTTTTTTCTCCTAAATTAATTTCCATATATTTTTTGCATACTCAAGAGGATTATCAATTTCAAGTCCTTCTATAAGTTTTGCTTGGTCAAATAAAATATTTACTATCATTTTAAATTCGTCAGAATTTTCTTTCAAATCTTTTTCTAATAGTTCATAGGCCTTGGAATTTTTGTTTATTTCTAAAACTTTCTCCGCCTTAATATCTGGGGCATTTACTTGAGATTTTAAAGTTTTTTCCATCTCAATTGAAACATCTCCCCTTTGTTTTATCATTGAAATTACATCATCTGATAAATCATCTGAAATTTTTACATCTACTACTTCTTCTGGTAAAATTTCTTTTATTTTTTCAACCAAGTCTTTGTTTTCTTCATTTTCTTCATCATCTTCATCAACTTGATTTATTGATTTAAAAGGAATTTCCTTGTAAGAATTTAGCATTTTTATCAAAAATTCATCTAATTTTTCATCAAGTAATAAAACGTCTCTGTCTTTATCAACTGATTTTAAGGCTGGGGAATTTTTGATTTTTTCTAAATTTTCTCCAACTGTATAGAGGATATTTTCATCTGTTGATTTCAAATCTTTCTTGTATTCGTTCAATGAAATCATCTTATCTTTTCTGTAGGAATTAAATAATAATAAATCTTCTAGCCTATCTTTTTTTCCTCCAAAAGATTCATAAATTGCAACTTTCAAATTGTTGCCAAATTCTTTGAAAAATATTTGGTATTTTTCCCTATCGTCTTTCATCATATCCATTAAGTGAGATCTTATTTTATTGTTTATTTGTTTGGCAATAAATCTTAGCTCTCTTGTTTCTTGAAGGGTTTCTCTTGAAATATTTAGGGAAATATCATCACTTTCAACAACTCCCTTTGCAAAAGAAAATTCATCTTCAAGTAGATCTTCGTGCCTATCTTTAATTTTTACTCCTGATGAATAAAGTTGAAGGCCTTTTTGATAATCTTTTGAATAAAAATCAAAAGGTGCTTTTCTTGGAATATAAATTATTGCCCTAAATTCAACAGTTCCTTCAATATTTAAATGAATCCATGATAAAGGATCATCAAAACCAAAGCCTTGGTCCTTGTAGAAATTTATATAATCTTCATCACTTAAATCTTTTTTGGATTTTTTCCAAATTGGAATTTCAGAATTTAAAACTTCTACTTCCTTATAATCTTCATATTCTGGATTTTCATCAGTAGAATCTTTAGTTTTTCTTGACTTTGTAACTTCCATTTTGATTGGGTATCTGATGTAGTTTGAATATTTTCTTACAAGTTCTTTGATTTTATATTGGTCTAGATAAATATCATAGTTTTCATCTTCTGTGTTTTCTTTTAAAAATAAAGTAATATCTGTTCCATTTTCTTTTTTGTCGGATTTTTCAATCTCATAGCTTTCGGCGTTTTCACTTTCCCATTTATAGGCTTGATCATCTTTTTTGGTATTTACAATAATTTTTTTGCTTACCATAAAGGCTGAGTAAAATCCAACCCCAAATTGTCCAATTAAATTATTTAAATCTTCGCTTTCAATTTCTTTTTTGAAAATTTCTGTACCAGATTTTGCAATTGTTCCAAGATTTTCTTCCAAATCTTTTTCATCCATTCCAATTCCAGTATCTCTTATGGTTAAAGATCTTTCGTCCTTGTTTGGAATAATTTCAATATAATAATCTTTTTTGTCTACGTTTTTATCTGATTTTAAATCTTTATAATATAATTTATCAATAGCATCTGAGCCATTTGATATTAATTCCCTAAGAAAAATATCCTTGTTTGTATAGATTGAATTTATCATCAAATCCATTACTTTTTTGGCTTCTGCTTTAAATTCTTTTTTCATAAATCCTCCTTAGCACTTTAAGTTGCTGACTGCTAATATTATACTTACTCTAAAATTTTTTTCAATTTTCTAAATCTTTGGCAAGGCTGAATATTTCAGCTTGAATTTTAATTTTTTCCCTTTTTATTTTTTCAATTTCCTCATTTTGTTTTTTTGAAATTAAAATCGACTGAACAAAATTTGAAATAATAAAAGCTCCAACAAAAACCATAATTTTTGTAGGCGTTTTTGTCTTAGCCAAAGATATAATTAATAAAAAAATCAAAGAAAAAATTAAAGATTTAAGAAAAAATGAAAAAAATGAATTTTTCTTTTTTATTTTTTCCACATTTTCATCTAGATCTTGGAGTTTTTTCCTTAATTCCATAATTTTTTTTAAATTTTTCTCATTCATAACATCACCAAAATAATTGTACCCCAATTCCTAGTATTTTACTTTGATTTTTAATTTCTCTTATAGTAAAATAAATTTTAGACATAAAGGAGGGTTTTTATGGCTTTAGAAGATAGAAAAAAAGAGAAGGTGGAAATCACACACGATATGTTAATCGGTGATATAATCCAAGCAAAACCAGAATCAATTAACACTTTCCTTTCAATAGGAATGGGTTGTATTGCTTGTCCTTCATCTTTGTACGAAACCTTAGATGAAGCTTGTATGGTTCACGGAATTGATCCAGATTTCTTGCTTGAAAAATTAAATAAATAAAAAAAAGACTTTTGCAAATACCAATGCAAAAGTCTTTTTTGATTTTTAATTTTTTTCAAAATATTTTTCCCACTTATTATCATAAGTCCAAAAATAATTTCCTTTTTTTTCTGAATCTTTGTACTTATCAAAATCATTTAAAATTTTCCTATAAGTCTTGCTCATTATAATCAGTGCCAATATATTTGGAACAACCATTAAAGCATTTGCTGTATCAGCAACCGACCAAGCAAATTTCAAACCGCCGATTGAGCCTAGATAGCAAAAAATAATATAAATATATTTGAATAAATCAGAAAGTTTACTTGAGCCTGTCAAATATTTTACACATCTTTGCCCATAATAGCACCAAGAAACTGCCGTTGTAAAAGCAAATAACACTAAAGCCAAAGAAACCAAATATTTTCCCCAAAAAATTGATTTTGAAAATGAGGCAGCCGTAAGGGCAGCACCTTCAAGTCCTTGTGTTTTATAAATTCCACTTGTAATAATTACAAGAGCTGTCATTGTACAAATTATCATTGAAGATATAAAAACTTCAATCGCTCCCCACATTCCCTGTCTAATAGGATGGTCGGTATGACTTGTTGCATGAGCCATAGGTGCTGTTCCAAGCCCTGCTTCATTTGAAAAAATCCCTCTAGCAAGCCCCCACCTAATAGAAATTAAAATCCCAGAGCCTGTTGCTCCTCCTGCAAAAGCTTTTGGATTAAAAGCTCCAATAATAATTTCTTTAAAAGCTGGAATTAAATTTTCAATTTGCAAAATAAGAATCAAAATACAAGCTACAATATAAAAAACTGACATTATAGGCACAATTTTCGATGCAAAAGCTCCAATTCTTTTTATCCCACCAACAAGAACCAAAAGCATAAAAATAACAATCAAAATTCCACCAAGATGCAAATTTAAACCTGTCATAGCATTTAAAGATTCAGAAATAGAATTTGATTGAACCAGAGCTCCTGTTCCAATAATCGCAATAAAAGCAAAAAACGAAAAAATTTTCGCCAAAAATTTTGACCCAGTTCCCTTTTCGATATAATACATTGGTCCGCCAATATATTTTCCATCATCATCTGAAACTCTTGTAGCAACAGCCATAGTAACTTCAGCCATTTTTGTTGTCATACAAATAAAACTTGCAATCCACATCCAAAAAATCGCCCCAGCGCCACCAAAGCCAATTGCCGTTGCAACTCCTACAATATTTCCAGCTCCAATTGTTCCAGCAAGAGCAGTCGAAACCGCCTCAAAAGGAGAAATAGAATTTTCATCAGATTTTGAATCCTTAACAAGTCTTCCAAAAGTATTTTTAAAAATATAAGAAAAATTTTTAAAAACCCAAAAATTTGACCTATAATTTAAAACTATTCCTCCAAAAATCAAGACGATAATCATAGGATACCCCCACAAAAAATCGCCCAACTTAGCATTTAATTTTATAATTTCCAAAACGGACTAACCTCTTTCTAATTAATATAAGTTTATTCTTATTATTATAAAGGTTTTTTAAAAAAATAAAATAATAATTTATATTTTTTCCATTAAAAAAATTTTTATCCTATAAAAAATCAAAAATTTTTCCTTAATTTAAATTGTCTACGCTCTAAATCAAATCTGAGCTAGGCTTCTTGCAAAATTTTTATTATACGTGCTCATAACTTTATCAAAAAATAAGCCTACAAGAATATTTATGCCAGCAGTTGGAAGAACTAGGCTTACAAACATTAATTTTATACCAAATCCTTCTGGTAAAGCTCCTGTTATATTCATCAAAAATAAAAATACAAGTCCAGATACTGCTGTTCCAAGAAAATATAGGCTCCCAATCGAAAAAATATTTTCTATTTTTATTTTTTCAAAAAATTTTACAGCAAAATATACAAATAAGGATGAAATAATTTTATCTGTAATATTTGGCACAAAACCACCTGGTGCACTCGTTGTAATTCCTGCCAAAATTCCACCAGCAAGACCTACTGCAAGTGACATTTTAAAATCCTTATTTAAAATAATAATTGTAAAAACACACACCAACATAAAATCAGGTTTTACCATTCCCACAAAGCCTGGTATCAAATGAAGTATTGTTCCTATTGCAAGTAAAATTGACGCTTGAGTTATAGTTTTTGTTTTCATAATTTTCTCCTTTAAATATTTTAAAATTTTCCAATAAAAAAACCACTTACTCCAAAGGAGCAAATGGTTGAATTCGCGGTGCCATCCTTTTTATGTAAAATAAATTTCAATAAATTAATAAATCCTACATATCTTTATTCTGATACTAATTTAAAATAATTTCATATCATATCCCTATAACGTGGGAAGACGGCCTCGGGTACTTTTTTCACCTTAGCACTCTCAGATCCATTCGGTTTTACTTCTTTGCTTGTTTCCACCACACACAAACTCTCTATAAAAGATTTATAAAACTTACTTACTTCTGATCAAAGTTTTATTATTTTAACTTATAAGTTATTTTGATTATATATTGAATTTATATTTTTGTCAAATGCTTTGTTAAAGTCAATATAAGCTCCCATAAATTCAAAATCTCTAGTATTTTCATATAAAAAATCCAAAAGACTCCTAATTCTTTTCTCTTTAATAGAGCCTTCAAAGTCAAAATAAAATACAAATTCAAAATCAGAACCAGGAATTGGAGAAGATTCAAGCTTAGTCATATTTACACCCAAAATTTTAAATTTTTCTACAATATTAATAAGAGAACCCGGCTTATCAAAAGCTTTTAGCCTTACAGAAATTTTATTTGCCTTTTCATAAATTTTTAAATTTTTAGACACTATAATAAATCTCGTATAATTATTTGATTCATTTTGAATATTTTCGTCAATTATTTTTAATTTATAAACCTTAGCACAAAATTTTGAGCCAATAGCTCCAAGTTTTTTATCATTTTTCTCTTTTATATATTTGCTCGCAAGTGCCGTATTATAATATTCTTTTTGAATAAAACCGTGTTTATTTATATATTTTCCACATTGGCCAAGAGCTTGCGGATGAGAATAAACTGTTTTTATATCAGAAAGTTTTGCATCTAAATTTCCCAACAAATAATGATTTATATCTAGCTTATAATTTCCAATTATAAAAAAATTTCTTTCAAGCATTAGATTATAAACTTCTTTTACAGAGCCAAAAGATGAATTTTCTAAAGGCAAAATTCCAAAATCACATATATTTTCATCTATTGCATCAAGAATTTGGTCAAATTTTTTGTAATAATTTATTTTACCTTTGGGAAAAATAATAAGGGAAACTTGATCGGCATAAGAGCCTTTTGCCCCTCCTACACCAATTTTTCCTTCTTTAGGAAAAATTTCTCTTATAAATTTATCTTGTAAATATTTAGAAAATTTTCCATCACAAAGGCTCATCATATAATCTTTATATTTTTCTTTTACAAATTTATCAAGATTTTCCAAATCTTCTTTTTTATAATTTTCTTTTTCTAAATTTTTAATAATTTTTTCAATATTTTCATTCATTTAACAAGTCCAATAAAGTTAAAGCCAAAATAGATTCTCCAATAGGAGGAGTTCTAAGGGCAAGGCATGGGTCGTGTCGTCCTTTAATTTGCAATATTTTTTCTTTTTTTTCTTTTATAGAAAATGATTTTTGGCAAATAGAAATTGACGGTGTTGGTTTGAAAATTAAATCAAAAACTACAGGCATGCCATTTGTAATTCCTCCAACAACTCCACCAGCATTATTTGTTATAGTTTTTACATGTCCATTTTTAATTTCAAATTGGTCGTTGTGCTGAGAACCTTTCATTTTCATAGCATCAAGTCCCAAACCAAAAGAAACTGCCCTAACAGCAGGAATCCCATAAGAAAGATAGGAAATTTTCGCCTCAAAAGAATCAAAGAGAGGATCTCCAAGTCCTTTTGGAATATTTTCCCCAAAAACTTGGCAAATTCCCCCAATAGAATCTCCATCTTTTTTTACTTTTTCTAAAAGATTTCTAATTTCTTTTTCTTTTTTTTCGTCCAAAACAGGAATTTCTTTTTGAGAAATTTTTTCCAATTTATCCATAGGAGGATTTGCAAAATCAATATTTTTATCTTCAATTCCTCCAATATTTTTAATCCTTGATGAAATTTTTATATCTTTTTCTTCTAAAATTTGCTTGGCAATTCCCCCTGCAAGACAAAATGGCGCAGTTAATCTTCCAGAAAAAGGTCCTCCCCCATTCATATCCATTTCATTTCCATATTTTATAAAACTAGTGTAGTCTGCATGAGATGGCCTTGGAATATCATTTAAATTTTCATAATCTTTGGATTTGTAATTCTCATTTTTTATTATTGCTGTTATGGTTTTGAAATTATTTTATTATCTCTTACTCCAGAAATAAAATTTATCTTGTCACTTTCTTTTCTTTTTGTGGTAAATTTTGATTTGCCTGGAGCTCTTCTTTGCATAAATTGATCTAGTTTTTCCATGTCAATTTCAAAACCAATTTCCATATTATCCATAACTACGCCCATATATTCTTGGTGGCTTGAGCCAAAAATGGTTATTTTTAAGTTTTTACCAAAGCTTTGACTCATTTTAAATTTCCTTTCTTAAATCATGGATTTTTTTTGTAGCCTTTACTATTTTGTCAAAATCATCTGGAATTACGCATTGAGCTCCATCAGAAAATGCTTTTGCAGGATTTTCGTGAACTTCTATCATAAGTCCATCTGCCCCAACTGCTGTTGCACTAAGAGATAAATCTTTTACATATCTTGAAATTCCCGCAGCATGAGATGGATCGATTATTATTGGAAGATGAGTTTTTTCATGTAAAAATGGAACAGCTGTGACGTCCAAAGTATTTCTTGTTGCTGTTTCAAAAGTCCTAATTCCTCTTTCACAAAGAATAACTTTTGTATTTCCCCTGCTCATAATATATTCTGCTGCCATCAATAATTCTTCATAAGTTGCAGATAGGCCTCTTTTTAATAAAATCGGTTTATCAACTTCTCCAAGTGCTTTTAATAAATCAAAATTTTGCATATTTCTTGCTCCAACTTGAAGAATATCTACATTATCAAAATATTTTAATTGATTTATTTCCATAATTTCTGAAACAAGGGCAAGTCCTGTTTCTTCTTTTGCTTTTATTAGATAATCAATAGCTTTTTTGCCATAGCCTTGAAAAGAATATGGACTTGTTCTTGGTTTAAAAGCTCCTCCTCTTAAAATAGTTGCGCCAGATTTTTTGATTTTTTTTGCAATTGATACAATTTGTTCTTCACTTTCGACTGAACATGGTCCTGCCATATAAACAAAAGATCCACCACCGATTTGTGTTCCATTTTCCAAAGTAATTGTTGTATCTTCTGGATGAAATTTCCTGTTTGCTTTTTTATAAGGCTCTTGGATTCTTATTACATCATCAACGACACTTTTTGATTTCATATCATCTTTTGAAACCTTGGAAGTATCTCCCAAAAGTCCCAAAATAGTCGTTTTAAAACCAACTGCCTTACTTACTTTAAGCCCCATATCTTCGATTTCTTTTATAAGATCTTGTACTTCTTTTTCATTTGCACCATTTTTTAATTTAATAATCATTTTCTTCTCCTAATAAAATCTCTTTTTTCTTTAAAAATTTTTTATGTAATTTTTTAAGCTAATTTATTATTTCAAAATAAAAAAGCTTCCTGGCTATTACCAAGAAGCTAAAATTCAAAAAAACTTAAAATGTTTAAAAATTTTGCACATGATAAATAGCCTTACTTTTGTCAAAAGTAAAGTTAAAAAAGTAAAAGCTAGTTTGTGCAAAATTTAAGTTTTTCATTATTTTCTCCTGTTTTCTAAATTTTCTATATTATAGCATAGAAATTTTTTTCAGTAAAGTTTAATTATTGTGGGAATTCATAATAGCTTCAGTTATTTTTGGTATAACTTGTTTTTTTCTAGATAAAACACCAGGAGCTGAAATTGTTCCATTGTTTACCTTATTTCCAAAAACTTTTTCTATATCATCAAGATAGTTTCCCACGACTAATAATTCAGATTTTTTATTGAAAATATCTGTAAGGACAAGGACAAATGTATTTTCTCCCTTAGCATTTAATCTTTCTTTCATAAGAGCAGTTAATTTATCTTTTATAGGATTTAACTCTTCTGGATTCATTGTCATAACTTGTCCAACTCTGATTTTGTCATCTCCAATTGTAAATGCTTTTACATCTCCATCAATTAAATCTTCTGGCGATTTATTTTTAAGACTTGTTCCAGCCTTAAACATCTTCATAGCAAAATCTTCTGGATTAATATCTGCAATTTTTGTAAGTCTATTTAAAACTCTTTTGTCAGTTTCTGTTGTTGTTGGCGATCTGAATAAAAGAGTATCAGAAATTATTGCTGCTGAAAGTAGGCCTGCAATTTCTTTTGTAGGTCTTATTCCTGATTCAAAAAACATTTTTGCAACTATGGTTGCAGTTGAACCCACAGGCTCTGCCCTAAAAAATAAAGGTTGGTTTGTTACAACATTAGCTACTCTATGGTGGTCAATTATTTCAATTATTTCTGCATAATCAATATCATCAACTGATTGGTTTCTTTCGTTGTGGTCAACCAAAATTAATTTTTTCTTCTCATCAGAAATCAAATGGTATCTTGAAATTGCCCCAAGAACTCTTCCTCTTGCATCAACAATTGGATAAGATCTAAATCTAGTTTTTCCCATTACCTCACGAACTGTATCAACTGTATCTTCTGGAGAAAAATAAACCAAATTTTCTGTGCTCATAACATTTGCAATTGGAACTGCCATTGGCAAAAGTCTTGCTGTCATAAAGGTATCATATTCTGTTGAAATAATTGTAATATTATTTTTTTCAGCCTCTTTTTTTAGCTCCTCCTTCATATCAGAGCCGTTGGTTAAAATAATTAAAGAAATATTTTTACTTATCAAATACTCTTGAGCTTCAAGCCTATTTCCTGTTATAACCAAATCTCCATCTCCAACCAAAGAAGTTTCTGGAGAATCTTTTTCATTCATGGCATAAACCATCATTTTGCCTGTAAAATCTCTAGGTTTTTTTGGATTTACCATAAGCTTTGCAGATAAAATATCCACTATATTTTCAATTGGCGTGTGAGTTCTTCCAATAATTCTATCATCCCAAACTTCCATATAAGAATGGGTTAAGTTTGACAAAGATGCAACTCCAATTAATCTTTCCTTATCATCTACTACAAAAAGAGAGTTCAATTTATTTTCTTGAATTATTGACCAAGCATTTCTAATTGGAAGAGATTCATCAACATTATAAGAATTGTCATAGTCAATATCTTTTATTTGGAGTTTCATAGAATCCTTGTGAAGGGGAGCCTTAACTCCAAAATAATCAAGAACAAATTGAGTTTCTTGATTTACATGACCAAGTCTAATCGGAATCGCCTCGCTATCTCCCAGCCTATTTTTTAGATTTGCATAAGCAAGGGCTGAGCAAATAGAATCAGTATCCGGATTTTTGTGACCTGTAATATAAACTGTTTGTTTCATAATACCTCTAACTTTCGCTATCAAATTTAACTCTAAGTAAATTTATCTTGTAACGTTCAACCTTCTCACAAATCAAAGTAACATCATCAACCTTTACAATATCTCCAGTTTTAGGAAGTCGGTTAAGATAATCAATTACCAAACCTCCAACCGAATCATTTTTAACTTCTTTAATATCTCTATTAAAATAATCATTAAAATCATTTATGTGCATACTTGCATCAACTATAAATTCATTATCAGAAACCTTGTAGACTTTTTCATCATCAGGATCATATTCATCATAAATATCTCCAACAAGTTCCTCAATAATATCTTCAATTGAAACAAGTCCTTCCGTTCCGCCGTATTCATCAACAACAATAGCAAGGGACACATTCATTTTTTTCATTGATTTAAAAAGATCAATTATATTCATATTTTCATAAGCATAGTAAGTTTGCCTTAGCATATCTTTAAGCCTTGGCTCTCTGCCCTCAGCGACAAAAGTAACAATATCTTTCATGTGCAAAACGCCTACAATATTATCAATACTTTCGCCATAAACAGGAATTCTTGAATGCTTAGATTCAATTAAAAATTTATCCAATTCTTCCTTAGTCGAATCAATAGCTATTGCCTCCATATTAGTTCTTGGAGTCATAATATCAGATGCAAAAGATCCAGCAAAATCAAAAACATTATTTATAATTTCACTTTCTTCATTATTAATAACGCCTTGCTCTTCCCCAACATCTACAATAGTTTTCAAATCTTCTTCTGTAACCTTATCAGAATTATCAGCCCCATCAGATAATTTTTTTGTAAGATATTTTGTAAATAATCCCAATAAAAATACCGTAGGCTTTAAAATTATAGAAACAATATAAATAGCTTTTGAAAATCTAAGAGCTATTTTTTCGCTATTAATTTGAGCTGCAAGCTTTGGAGTAATTTCTCCAAAAATTAAAACTGTTATAGTTACAACAACTGTAGAAATAAAAGCACCAGCAGCTCCAAAAATATCAGTAAAAAATAATGCAGCTATGGTAGTAGTAACAATATTTACAATATTATTTCCAACAAGAATTGTTGTAATTGTGTTTTGGCTATCATCAACGAGTTTTCTAAGCAATGATGCGTTTTTTACATTTTTTTCTTCAAGTTGCCTTAATTTAAATTTGTTTACAGAAGTAATAGCAGTTTCTGAAGATGAAAAAAATGCAGAAAGCAAAATCCCCAAAATCATTACAAATAACTCAATTATATTTTTTGTCGTCAAAACTTCCTCCTTGAATACATTATATGAGAAATTTATAAAAAAATAAAGTGATTAATTAAAGTAATTATGATATAATATGCTCGAAAAAAAGGAGGAATTATGGAAAAAAATTCGAACGAATCACTTGCCGAAAAAATTTTCAGATTAAAAGAGAAAAAAACAAATGTAAAAACTGAAATTATGGCAGGAATTACAACATTTATGACTATGTCATATATTTTGGCAGTAAATCCACAAATTTTGGGAGATGCCGGAATGGATAAGGGCGCAGTATTTACTGCAACAATAATTGCATCAATAATTGCAATTTTAATTATGGCTCTTTACGCAAACCTTCCTTTTGCCCTTGCACCAGGCATGGGATTAAACGCATTTTTTACCTACACAGTTGTAATGACTATGGGAAAAAGTTGGGAATTTGCTCTAGCAGCTGTTTTTATTGAAGGAATTATTTTTGTATTTTTAACATTTTTTAATGTACGTGAAGCAATTTTTAATGCCATACCAAGAAGTTTAAAAACTGCAGTATCAGTAGGAATAGGATTATTTATTTCTCTAATTGGTTTATTAAATTCTACTGTAATTGTAAAAAATGATGTTGGACTTGGACTTGGAAATTTAGTTAGTAAAGAAAGTTTTATATTTTTTATAGGACTTTTGATTATGGCAGTTTTAACTGCAAGAAAAACAAAAGGAGCCTTGTTAATAGGAATCGTAATTTCTACAATTATTGCCCTATTTACAGGAGTAAGCAAGCTCCCAGAAGGCGGAATTATTCAATTGCCACCATCACTTAGTCCAATTGCTTTCAAATTAGATTTTTCATCAATATTTTCACTAGAAATGTTTTCTGTTGTATTCGCATTTTTATTTGTAGATTTATTTGATACAATAGGAACACTTACAGGAGTTGCAACAAAAGCAAAAATGTTAGATGAAAATGGACAGTTGCCTAATGCTGGACGTGCACTTTTTGCAGATAGTATTGGTACAACTCTTGGAGCACTTTTGGGAACATCAACTGTAACAACATTTGTAGAAAGTGCAACAGGAGTTGCAGAAGGTGGAAGAACAGGACTAACTGCCTTGTCAACAGGATTTTGTTTTTTCCTATCAATATTTTTCTATCCATTAATCACAATAATTCCAGCTCAAGCAACAGCAGCTGCTCTTGTAATGGTAGGATTATTTATGATAGATTCAATTGTTGATATAAATTTTGGAGATTTCACAGAATCATTCCCAGCCTTTATGACAATAATAATGATGCCATTTGCTTACTCAATAGCAGAAGGAATCGCCTTTGGAATGATTTCATACGCAAGCATAAAATTATTAACAGGAAAAGGAAAAGAAGTTTCACCACTTGTCTATGTACTTGCCTTAGTATTTTTACTAAGATATTTACTTCCATTATTTTCGTAAATAAGCAAACAAAAATTCCCCATTAATTTTGGGGAATTTTTAAATTAAGATAAAATATTTTACATCTTATCTTCAACTGATTTTATTTTTTGGTCAAGACTTGCTTTTTTGTCGCGTCTGTCATCTATTTTTATTACTGAATAAACTCTATCTGCTCCATTTTTAAAAACTGATTCTTGACAGGCTCTGATTGCTTCAAAGGCTCTGTCTATATCTCCGTGAATTACTGTTCCCATTGGATTTAATCTTACTTCCAAATCTTCGTATTCTTTCAAAACTTTTTCGCATCCTGCTACATATTTTGAAACTGAAGTTTCTTTTGTTCCTATTGGTACTACTGTTAATTCTATAACTGCCATAATATCCTCCTAATATTTTTTATTGTAAAAATCTTCAAATATTTTTATTGCTTCTATGTGATCATCTACTCCGCCAAGCTCTCTTATTGAATGCATGGCAAGAATTGGCGTTCCTACATCAATTGATTTTATTCCGGATTTCGCAGAAACTATTGGACCAATTGTAGAGCCACCGACCTTGTCAGATCTGTTGTGAAAAGTTTGAACTTTTGCCCCAACATTTTTTGCATGCTTTAAAAATCTTGCCCTAGTTTCTACATTTGTTGTATAAGCACCATTAGAAGCTACCTTTATTCCTATACCCATATTTATTCTTGTATTATTTGTAGAATCGAATAAATTACTATAGTTTGGATGAATTGAGTGAGAAAGGTCTGCTGAAATTAAATATGAATTTGCAAGGGCAATAAAATAATCTTCCCTGTCATAGCCTAAATTCATTACGATTCTTTCCATAATTTCATCCAAAAATGGAGAAGATGCTCCTGTCCTTGTGCCTGAGCCAATTTCTTCATTGTCATTTAATACGCACATATTAAATTTTTTATTTTCACTATTAATTAAAGCTGTTAGTGTTTGGTGAACACTTGCAAGATTATCAAGTCTTCCAATGTGAATAAATTCATCGTCACTTCCCATAAGAGATCCTTTTTGCCTATCAAAAAGTGCCAAATCAAAATCTATTATTTTCTTTTCATCAATTCCAATTTCTTTTGCCAATAATTTTTGTAAAAATCCATCTTTTTTAAAATCATCTTCAATAGTTTTAATAATTGGAGAAAGTTCATCTTGCATATTGTACTTATATCCAGAATTTAATTCTCTATTTATATGGATAGCACAATTTGCAATTGTCAAAAGATCCCTATCAATTTTTACAAGTTTTGATTTAATTTCTCCTTCTTGATCAAAAACAACTTTTCCCGCAAGGGACAAGTCTCTATCAAACCAAGAAGATACAATCATTCCCCCATAGCCTTCAACATTAAATTTCAAAAATCCATTTGAAGTCATTTCTGGATTTGATTTTATTTTGAAAGTTGGAGAATCTGTGTGAGATCCAATAATGTCAAACCCCTTTCTTGGATCATCTCCCACACTAAAAGCAATTAAAGCTGTATCGTCACGACTTACAAAATATTTTCCGCCTTTTTCTAGTTTCCATTTTTCATTTTCATTTAGTTTTTTAAAACCATTTTTTTCTAAACGATCAATAGAATTTTTGACAGCAAAATAATTTATTGGACTTTGGTCAATAAATTCTATTAAGTCATTGATTATTTCATTTCTATTCATATAATATATATTACCCTATAGATTGCTTTATAAAAGTGAATTTTGACTTTTTGTTAAACTTTGCTTTATAATAATAAAAAGAGTACGGAGGTAAATGTTTATAATGAAAAAATTAGAAGAAGTAATATTAAGCCATGGTAAGGTTCTTGGCAAAGATATTTTAAAAGTCGATTCTTTTCTAAATCATCAAATAAAACCAAAATTAATAAAGGAAATGGGAGAAGAATTTGCTGAACATTTTAAAGACAAAAATATAAATAAAATTTTGACAGTTGAATCATCAGGAATCGCCCCAGCGGTTATCACAGGTCTTGTCCTTGATTGCGATGTAGTTTTTGCAAGAAAACAAAAATCACTTACAACCGATGATAATACATTTTCTTCAACTTGCTATTCTTATACAAAAGAAGAAATGAAAAGACTTATTGTAAGCAAGGATTACTTACACGAAAATGAAAATGTCTTGTTGATAGATGATTTTTTGGCAAATGGTCAAGCTGCCAAGGCTATGGTTGCAATTTGTAAACAAGCTGGCGCAAATGTGGCTGGTATTGGAATAGTTATAGAAAAATCCTACCAAGACGGAAGAAAACTTCTTGATGATATGGGCATAGATGTTTACTCTCTTGCAAGAATTTCTCACATGGACGGAAAAGAAATAGAATTTATAGATTAATCTAAGATGGCTTTTGCCATCTTTTTTATTTTAAAATTTTCAAAATAAAAAATCCCACTTGCGTGAGATTTTAAAATTTAAATTTATGAATTTACTATTACTTCAACTTGTTCTAATAAAACATTTTTATTGTGAGATGTTATTGACGAGTAGGCAAAAATCAATCCTTCATCATCAATATTTAAAGTTTTCATTATTTCTTTTATGTGTTTTTTTAAATGTGTTTTAGGAATTTTATCGTATTTTGTTGCTATAACAAATCCTGTAAAGCCAGAATCTATTATCCAATCATACATTTCTTTATCTTGTTTTGTTGGAGCATGTCTTATATCTACCAAAAGAAAAACTTCTTTTAAATTTTCTCTTTCATATAAATATTTGTGGATTAAATTATTCCATTTTTCTTTTTCTGTTTTTGAAACTTTGGCGTAGCCGTAGCCTGGAAGATCGACTAGCCTAAATTTATCATTTATTTTATAAAAATTTATGGTTTTGGTCTTGCCTGGTTTTGATGAAGTTTTGGCAAGATTTTTTTTATCCAAAAATGAATTTATAAAAGAAGATTTTCCCACATTAGATCTTCCTGCAAAGGCTATTTCTTCAAAATCATCATTTGGAAATTGGGAGGGAAATCCTGCAACTTGATCTAAATTTACTGATTTTATTTTCATAGCAAAGCTTCCTTTAAAACTTCTGAAACTTTTGATACTTTTATAAAGTTTATTTTTTCCCTAACTTCCTTATCAATATCTTCAATATCTTTTTCATTTTCTTTTGGAATAATTACATTTTTTATATCATAAGCATAAGCTGCAAGGGCTTTTTCTTTAAGTCCTCCAATTGGCAAAACTTCTCCAGTAATTGTAACTTCTCCCGTCATTGCAAGGTCAGATCTTACTTTTTTTCCTGTAAGAGCTGAGGCGATTGCAGTTGTCATTGTAATTCCTGCTGATGGGCCATCTTTTGGAGTCGCTCCTTCTGGAACGTGAACATGAATGTCTTTATTTTTATAAAAATCTGGATCAATACCTAAATCTTTTGAATTTTTTCTCAAATATGAAATTGCAGCTTGAGCTGATTCTTTCATAACATCTCCCAGACTTCCTGTAAATAAATTTGCACCTTTGCCGTCCATGGCATTTACTTCAATTGTTAAAATTGTTCCACCAACTTGAGTCCAAGCAAGTCCATTTGCAATTCCAATTTTATCTTCTTTGAGTCTTTGGTCTTCAAAAAATCTTTCCTTGCCAAGATATTTTTCATAATTTCTCATAGAAACATTGACCTTATCTTTGCCTTCAAGAATTTCTTTTACAGCACGCCTACATATTTTTGCAATATTTCTTTCAAGTGACCTTACTCCAGCTTCTCTTGTGTAGGATTTTATAATTTTTTCTATAACTGGATCTGAAATATTCAAATCATTTTTTTCAAGACCGTTGTTTTCCATTTCTTTTTTTATCAAATATCTTTTGGCAATTTCTTCCTTTTCCCTTTGGGTGTAGCCAGAAATTTCTATAATTTCAAGCCTATCAAAAAGGGCTGGAGGAATATTTGAAATGTCATTTGCTGTTGTTATGAAAAATATTTCTGATAAATCAAAACCTATATCAAGGTAACGATCAATAAATTTATCGTTTTGTTCAGGATCTAAAACTTCAAGAAGGGCTGATGATGGATCTCCCCTAAAATCCGATCCTAATTTATCAATTTCATCTAGCAAAAATACAGGATTTTTTACTTTTATTCTTGATATATTTGATAAAATTCTTCCAGCCATAGCTCCAACATAAGTTCTCCTATGTCCTCTTATTTCTGATTCATCAGTTACTCCACCCAAACGCATTGAAATAAATTTGCGATTTAAAGCTCTTGCGATTGATTTTGCAATAGAAGTTTTTCCAACTCCTGGAGGGCCAGCAAGGCAAATTATTGCAGCTTGATTATTTCCTTTTTTCTTTCTTACAGCAATTGATTCAAGAATTCTTTCCTTGACTTCCATAAGCCCATAATGGTCTTCATCCAAAACTTTTTTTGCATGAATTATATCCAAATTATCTTTTGATTTTTTTGACCAAGGAAGAGAAATTACAAAATCAAGATAAGAAGTTATAACTCCATAATCAGGACTCATTTCTGGAATCATTTCAAGTCTATCAATACTTTTTAATAAAGTTTCCTTATCTTCCTTGTCGATTTTTAATTTTTTAATTTTTTTCCTAAAGGCATCTGCCTCATTTAAATCTTTTCCTGTCAAATCATTTAATTCATTTTTAACAACATCAAGTTTTTCCCTAAGATAATATTCTTTTTGTCCCTTATTAATATTTTCTTGAACTTTAGAATCTATTTTTTTTGACAAGTCTTTTAGCTCAATTTCTTTTTGAATTAGCCTATGAAGATTAATAAGTTTTTCTTCAATATCAAGCTCTTTTAAAAGGGAATAATTTTCTTTTGGACTTAAAGGAAGATAATATGTTATTAAATTTGCAAGTTTATCAATATTTTCAATTTCTACCAAAGAAAAAGCAATTTCTGGTGGAATAGAATTGTCAATTGAAACATAAGATCTAAAATCTTCAACCAACATTTTTTTCAAGGCTTCTATATTTTCGTTACTTTCAAAATTTTCTTCATCGAAAATATATTCTTTAACTTCTGCCTTAAAAAATCCATCTTCAATTTTTACATTCAAAACTTCTCCAACAGATTTTGCTTCAATCAAAACCCTAAGCTCTCCATTTTGCAAATTAAAAGTTTGTTTTATGCTTGCAATTGTTCCATAATCATAAATATCTTCTTTTTTCGGATTATCTTCTAAAATATCTTTTTGATTTACCAAAAAAATTTCAGATTCATTTAACAAAGCATCTTCTACAGCTTTTTTTGAAACTGCTCTTTGGCAATCAAAGTGGACTACTGTATCAGGAAAAGCCCACAAGCCCCTAACAGGAACCATCGGATATTCTTTTGTATCTATTTTATAGATAAAGCTCATTTTATCTCCTTGTAGTAAAAAGGGAGCCCAATGTCTCCCTTTTTTATTTGTATATTAATTTTTTCTTATCTTTTATAGCACCTTTTGATACAATAACTTCTTTTATATGATCTTTTGAAGGAATTTCAAACATTACATCCAAAAGCAAATCTTCCAAAATTGTCCTAAGTCCTCTAGCACCTGTTTCTTGCTTGAAGGCTTTTTCGGCAATTTCTTTGACTGCTTCATCTTCAAAAGTTAATTTTACTCCATCAAGCTCAAATAATTTTTGATATTGTTTTAATAGAGAATTTTTTGGCTCTTGTAAAATTTTTACAAGACTATTTACATCCAAATCTTCAAGTGAAACAACTATTGGAACTCTTCCAATAAATTCTGGAATTAATCCAAATTTCAAAAGATCTTCCGTAGTAACGTCTGCCAAAGAAACTTCTTTATTTTCACTATCTTCTGAACCAAAACCAATTGATTTTTTGTTGGTTCTTTGTTTTATTATATCTTTAATTCCATCAAAGGCTCCACCAACAATAAACAAAATATTTGTTGTATCAACTTGGATATATTCTTGGCTTGGGTGTTTTCTTCCACCTTGTGGAGGAACATTTGCAACAGTTCCTTCAATTAATTTTAAAAGTGCTTGTTGAACTCCTTCTCCACTAACATCACGAGTTATTGAAGGATTTTCACTTTTTCTAGTTATTTTATCTATTTCATCAATGTAGATTATTCCTGTTTGGGCAAGCTCAATATCATAATCAGCAGCTTGAACTAATTTCAAAATTATATTTTCTACATCTTCTCCAACATATCCTGCTTCAGTTAAACTTGTTGCATCTGCAATCGCAAATGGAACATTTAATTTCTTGGCAAGTGTTTGAGCAAGAAGAGTTTTTCCAGAACCAGTTGGTCCAAGCATCAAAATATTTGATTTTTGTAGCTCAACATCATCTTTGCTATCATAATTTGAATTTATTCTTTTGTAATGATTATATACTGAAACTGATAAAGTTTTTTTTGCCATTTCTTGTTGGATTACATATTGATCCAAATAATCTTTTATCTCACTTGGTGTGGCAAGATCAATATCCATGTGGCTGTTTTCAACTAATTCTTCTCTTTGAATAATTGATGAGCAAAGCTCAATGCATTCATTACAAATAAAAGCATCTGGTCCTGCAATTAATCTATCAACTTCATCAGCGCTTTTCCCACAAAAGGAACATCTATTTTCTTCAAATTCCATTTTACCCATACTTATTCTATTACCTTGTCTATTAAGCCATATTCTTTTGCTTCATAAGCATCCATAGCAAAATCTCTGTCTGTATCTTTTTGAATTTTTTCAATACTTTGGCCAGTATTATCTGCCAAAATTTTATTTAATCTTTTTTTCATTTTTAAAATTTGCTCAGCTTGAATTTGAATATCGCTTGCTTGACCTTGAGCTCCACCTGATGGTTGGTGGATTAGGATATTTGAATTTGGAAGAGAAAATCTCTTTCCCTTTGCTCCAGATGAAAGTAAAACTGCTCCCATTGATGCAGCTTGACCTATACAAATTGTAGATACATCTGGTTTTATATAATTCATTGTGTCATAGATTGCAAGTCCTGCTGTAACTACTCCACCTGGTGAATTTATATAAAATTGAATATCCTTGTTTGGATCTTGGCTTTCCAAAAATAAGAGTTGAGCAATAATTATATCACTTACTCCATCTTCAACAGGACCTGTTAGAAAAATAATCCTATCTTTTAATAATCTTGAGTAAATATCATAAGCACGCTCGCCCCTATTTGTTTGCTCTATAACTGTAGGAACTAAAAAGTTTTTTGCGTTCATAAAATCTCCTTATCTTTTTGGAGTTTATGATTACTAGTCTTCCTTTTCGTCTTCTTTATTTTCTTCTTCTTTTTTAGCTGGAACTAATTTTACATTTTTTTCTAGAAGTTCTACAGCTTTTCTTCTTTTAACATTTTCTATAACTGTATCTCTAGAAACATTCTTTTCGAAGATTTCTTTGAATTTTTCGTAATCGTCTACTCCATATTGTTTAGCAGCATCTTTTATTTCATTTTCTATTTCTTCATCACTTACTTCAATATTTTCTTTCAAAGCAACTTCGTCCATTACAAGATTTGCTTTTACTTTATCTTCTGCAACAGCTCTATATTGATCTCTAATTGCAGACATGTCCATTTTTGTCATTTCAATATATTGTTGTAAAGAAATTCCCATTTGACGTAATCTTTGGTCAAGATTTTGCATTTCAAGATCAATTTCTTGGTTTACTAATGGGTCTGGAGCATTTACTTCAGATTTTTCTACCAAAGCTTTGATTGCTTCATTTTGAATTTGATTTTTTACAAATTTTTCTTTATCTTCTTTAAGATTTTTCTTTGTATCTTCTTTTAATTCTTCTAATGTTTCAAATTCAGAAATATCTTTTGCAAATTCATCGTCAATTTTTGGAAGTTCTTTTCTTGAAATTGAATTGATTTCCACTTCAAATCTTGCGTCTTTTCCTTGGAATTCTTTTGCTTGATAATCTTCAGGGAAAGTTACATTTACATCAAATTTTTCTCCAACTTTGTGTCCTTCAACTTGTTTTTCAAAATCGCCAACAAATGATTTTGATCCAAGAACTAAATCATGATTTTCAGCTTTTCCACCTTCAAATCTTTCTCCATCAAGAAAACCATCAAAATCGATATTTACTGTATCTCCATCTTGAGCTTCGCCGTCTTCTATTGGAATAATTCTTGCATTTTCTTCTTGTTGATGTTTTAATTCATGTTCTACATCTTCATCTGTAACTTCTGTTGGAATTTCTGTAACTTCAAGTTCAGAATAATCTCCAAGTGTTGGATGTGGTTTTGTTTCAACTTCTACTTTAAATACAACGTCTTTTCCTTTTTCTATATCGTCAAAATCAACTGATGGTTGATCTATTACTTCAAGATTTAATTCATCAATTGCCTTGTTATAAGGTTCTGGGAAAACTTCTTGAATTGCTTCATCGTAGAATACTTCTACTCCGTACATTTTTTCAATAATTCTTTTTGGAACTTTTCCTTTTCTAAATCCATCTACCCTATATCTAGACTTATTTTTTTTATAAACATTATTAACTGCTTTTTCAAAATCTTCAGCAGCTACTACTAAGTCAAATTTTGCTATATTATTTTCATGTGATTTTAATTCTGTCATCGTTTTGCCTCCTAAAACACTACATACTCATTAGTTTAATATACTACTTCTAATAATTTCTATCAAGATTATTGTATTTATTTTTTATATATTTAACAATTTCACTTTTTTTATTTTCTAATTTTTCATCCATTACCAAACTATAAACTTCATTTAAAATCTCTCCAAGTTTTTTTCCCTCTTTAAATCCCATTTCTATTAAATCATTGCCAGAAAAATCAATTTGATCTTTTTGTCTTGGAGTATTTGAATTTAAAATTTCTTCTAAAAGTTTTTTTGCATTTAAAATATTTTCTGTGTTATCGTGAACTGTCGAAAGAACATCTGCCTTTTGAAGATCAAACAAATCGTAAATATTTTCATCTCCAACTTTTCTCAAAAGCTTTCTTACAGATTTTTTTGTGTATGTATTGGTATTATCCATGTGCCTTTCTACCAATAGTGAGGTGTTTTCAATAAATTTTTTGGAATATTTTAAATCTTTTAGTCTATTTTTAATTATTTCTTTTGATATTTCTTGGTGTCCAAAAAATCTACCCTCTCCATTTTCATCAAGAAAAAATGTATCAATTTTTCCTGTATCGTGAAAAAGCCCTGCCATTCTTGTTTTTAAATTTGCCGGCGTCATATCCAATACTTTCATAGAATGTTCAAATAAATCAAATTTATGGTGGGAGGAATGTTGGTTAAAGCCTATCATTTTTTTAACTTCTGGAAATATATATCCCAAAAGACCAAGCTTTTCTAATAATCTAATCCCTTTTGATGGATTTTTAGATAATAAAATTTTATCAATTTCATCTCTAATTCTTTCTTTTGATATTTCTTCTATATTATTTTTCTTATTTTTTATTGCATTTTTTAAATTTTCTTCAATTTCAAAATCCAAAACTGTAGCAAATCTTACTGCCCTTAAAGCTCTTAGATAATCTTCTTCTATTCTTTCGTAAGGATTGCCAACAGCTCTTATTATCTTATCCTCTAAATCTTTTTTCCCATCAAATAAATCTATTATCTTGCCATTTCTTTCTGCCATGGCATTTATGGTAAAATCTCTTCTTTTTAAATCTTCTTCAATTGTATTTGAAAAGGAAATTTTATCAGGATGCCTTTTGTCTTTGTATAAAGATTCAGCCCTAAAACTTGTAATTTCAAATTCATTGGATTTATAAATAACCTTTATTGTTCCAAATTTTTTCCCTATATCTATTAGTTTCATATCAGAAAAAATTTCCATTATTTGATCTGGTCTAGCTCTTGTTGTCAAATCAATATCGTGGATTTTCTCTCCCAAAAGCTTATCCCTTAGCGCTCCGCCTACAAGATAAGTTTCAAAACCAGAATCTTCAAGTCTTTTTACTAAATATTTATAGGACATTAATTTTTCTTTCCTAATTTCACATAGACATTTACAAAATAATCTCCCTCATTTAGCTCTACAGCTTGTGGGATTTCAAGTTCTACTCTTTGCTCAAATTCGTCGTTTTTCAAATTTGATAGGTCGATTTCTCTAGTTTTTATTGCACTTATTTTATCAACTATACTTTTTTCTCCCTTTACTATAACCTTGTTTGGAGAAATTTTACTTTCTTCAATTTGCATATTTTTTGGAAGATTATCGTAATTTAATTCTACGCCCACTTCCTTACTTTGGAGAACATCAAAAGAAATTGACACATCATTTTGTGACAAATCTACATTTTCTACAGTTTTTCCATTTTTATCTACGGGTTTTACTCCAATATCATGAATTTTTCCATCAAGATATTCTTCTTCATTTATATTTAGTACAATTTTATCAACCTTATCAACATAATTTCTAAGGCCAGATACAGTAATTTTTTTGGTAGATTGCTCGCTTACATTAATAATTTTTGATTCTTTTAGCCTATCAGAAATTTTTATATCTACAGTCAAATCCTTTTTTACAATTTTTTCCATTTTCAAATTAATATTTGACGGACTTACACTTTCAATCCTAATTCCTGACGGAACATCAACATTTACATTTAAAGTTTTTATTCCTTCTGTTGGAACGCCCAAATCTATGCTTGCAACCAAATCTTCTGCTGACAAAGATGCAAGATCTGATCTTGAACCTTCAACTTTTACATTTACACTTGCCACCTCATCTTTACCAACCAGTGCATAGCCATCTTTTTGCATTACTTCTTGATTTTTGATTGTTAAAGGGACATTTCTTATAGTTTTTGATAAGGAAGGATTTGTTGAAGTCATTACAAAAGCCCACATAATGACAGCGACAAGAATTGATAAAACAATCAATTTTCTGTCATTTTTATTATTCATTTTCAATCCTCCTTTTAAAATTCAATTTATTTTCATCATCTCTTAGCTCTTTCATAAGCCTATCTTTTAAAGACTCATCATCAAAATATCTATTTATAACACCATTGCTTACTATAGAAATTGTTCCAGTTTCCTCACTAACAACAACGACAAGGCAATCACTTTTTTCACTAATTCCAATAGCTGCTCTGTGACGAGTGCCAAGTTCTTTTGACAAAGTATTATTTGTAGTTAATGGCAAATAACAAGCTGCCGCTTCAATCAAATCATCACGAATTATAACTGCTCCATCATGGAGAGGTGTGTTGGGAATAAAAATATTTATCAAAAGTTCGCTAGAAATTTCAGCAGAAAGATTAGTTCCACTTTCAATAATATCATTAAGTCCAACTTCTCTTTCAATAACCACCAAAGCACCAATTTTTTGCCTAGACAAGGAGCTCATAGCAGAAACAATTTCATCAATAGATCTTTCATTCTTATTGTAAGAATCACTAACAAAAAAGCTTCGTCCCCTACCAATTCTTTCCAAAGCAGACCTTAATTCTGGTTGAAAAACTACAATTATAAATACCAAAGAAACAGTAAAAAATTGATTCATAAGCCATGAAACAGTATTTAATTTAAAAATATCAGCAATTGATGCAAAAATTAAAACAAAAATAAATCCTTTCATAACTTGTTCAGCTCTAGTATTTTTGAGAAGCTTTAACAATTTATATGCAATAAAAGCAATAAGCGTTATATCAATTATATCTGTAATCCTAATTAGCGATAAATACGCTACAAAATTATCTATGTAAGACATGTCTACCTCCTAAGTCTATTTATATTATATACTTTATTATAAAATTTTGTAGAAAGGAAAGGCTTAAATGAAATAAAATTTAAATTTTTTGAAATTTTTATATTTAAAATTTTTTTGGGAAATTTTTTAGCAAAGTATACAAACCCTCATGCTAAGAATATCATACG
>NZ_KV808723.1:26538-48561 GCF_001812365.1 Anaerococcus sp. HMSC065G05 | reverse complement strand
AAAAATTGATTTGATTTCAAATTTAAAAATCCGTCAAAAATCGCACTCTAAATTTTAAAGCTATGATTATTTTTTTAATAAATTAAATTCAATTAAATTTAAATTCTTCGTTTTATTCGGAGGGATAAATATTAAAATCGTGCCACTGGCACAATTTCTTAATAAAGCACGCTCTTTGACCACGTTATACTTAATTCAATCTTTTAATAATCTAAAATTAGAGTTTTACTCTTCGTACTTACTCTGGTTAGTAGTAAATTTAATTTATCTATAAACTTGTAGTGAATTTCAACCTTTTGGTTTATTTGACCGTCTATTTCTTCATTGTCATAGACATATATTTTATCTTTATATTTCTTTTGACCCTTCTCTTATCTGTTCTAATTTTTTTATATAAAACTCCTTTCTTGTAATAAAAAAGAGATAACATTTATGCTATCCCTTTCAAAGTTTCATTGTTAAATTTATAAAATTCTCTTCAATAATATCTGATATTTCTTTTTGTATAGATTCTATCTTTATATCTATCCTTTTTATTGCATGATATAATTTTCTTTTATTCACTTTTTGCAATATTAGACGTCGGAAATTCGTTCGTAATATTAGGAAATTGATAGTCAAGATTTTCTGCCTGTTTCCGATTAACCTCATCAACACGCTTATCTTTTAATTCTTCCTTACTCTTATAAGACCTCATATATCGACCTTAAATTTAATAGTTACCTTCATTATTTTTCATTAAAGATAACTATTATTTAAATCTCAACTCTTATTTTCTAATCATTCCTATTGATTTTGTACTTGTGTATTTGCCAATAAATCACCCAAATGTCTTTTATCATTACGTATAAGACCCATTAATAATAGCAGCACAGCAAATCCGATACCTATAAAAAACAACACGATAGCCCATACATCAAAGCCAGTATAAATTCCATGAATCGTACTCATATGTCCTATTTGCCATGGTAAAAATTTGATTAAGTTTCTTATAAAGCTTGCTTTTAAAGATTTATGTTTATAGACGACTTTTAACCCCGCTTTGCGTTTACCAAGACTCCCATCTTTTGAATAATCCAAAAAAGAAAAAATCAAAATAATCGGAATAACTGATGTTAATAAAGCAATTAATTGTGACTGTAGTTCGTTCATTTTCGGAATCCCTTTAAAAAACAGATGATAAACTGCCATGCTTACTCCAAATAAAAATGCTAAATACAAAAGAATAAGTAGATAATCAAAAAACAATTCTTTCATTCGTTTTTTTAATGATATTGGATTATTATTCATAAGCATAATTTATTTATCCTCGCAGTGTCAAAAGCTTTCTTTATCTCATTTTTTAATTCTTTCTTGCTTTCATAATATCTCATATGCCGATCTCCGCGGGATGTTGGTAAAATTGTACCACTGGTACTATTTCTAGCCCAAGCATACGCTCTTTGATTGCGTTAAACTTAATTTTCTTAGTTTCCAAATTAAAACTATTTTTTAATTCTTCGATTTTACTCCGCGGGGCATTAGTAGAAATTGTGCCACTGGCACATTTTTTAGCCCAACATACGCTATTTGGTTGCGTTTTACTTGATTTGGTTTTTTATTATTTTAAAACTGATTTTTAATTCCTCGATTTTACTTCGCGGGATGTTGGTAGAAATTGTACCACTGGTACAATTTCTAGCCCAACATCACATCTAGAATCATCATTACTGAAAAGCCTACTGAAAACCAAATTACTCCTAAATTTGAGTGGTCTTCTCCTTCGCCTGTTGCTTCTGGTATTAATTCTTCTACTACTACATAAAACATTGCTCCGGCTGCAAAGCTTAAAAGATATGGCAAAATCGGAATCATTATTTGGGATAATAATATTGTAAGAACTGCTGCCACTGGCTCTACTGCTCCTGACAAAACTCCCATTATAAATGATTTAGTTTTTCCTATTCCTTGACTTTTTAATGGCATAGAAATTATTGCACCTTCTGGAAAATTTTGAATTGCTATTCCAAGTGAAAGCACCATTGCTCCTGCCATTGTTAAATCTGTATTTCCTGACAAAACTCCTGCAAATGTAACTCCTACTGCCATTCCTTCTGGAATATTGTGAATTACAACTGCAAGTACCATCATTGTTGTTTTTCTTAACGAATCATTTTTTGGTCCTTCTGCCACATCGCTATCAACGTGTTGATGGGGAACTACATTATCTAAAAACAATAAAAATATAATTCCAACGGCAAATCCTACCACAGCAGGAATCCACGCCATTTTTCCTAACTTTTGATCTACCATATCCATTGCTGGTATTAAAAGCGACCAAATACTTGCCGCAACCATTACACCTGCGGCAAATCCTGATAGGGATTTTTGAATTTTACTTGATAATTCGTTTTTCATTAAATAGACCATAGCCGATCCAAGGCTTGTGCCTATAAATGGAATTAGTAATCCTATTACTAAATCTTTGCTCATTTTTCTCTCTTTCTATTTTTTATAATTTCCAAATATCTTTTGCATATTCAAGAATTGTTCTGTCTGATGAAAAATATCCTGCGTTTGCAATATTTTTTAGGCTCTTTCTTGCCCATGTTAATCTATCTGAATATTCTTTATTTATTTTTTCGTGTGTTTTTTTGTAATCTTCAAAATCTTTTAAGACAAAATATGTGTCAGCTTTTTCTCCACCTTGTGGATTTATTAGACAATTGTAAATATCTAGGAACATATATGAGTCATTATCGTTTAACTCTCCTGATAAAAGTGTATCTACTGCATCTTTGATGTCTTCATTTTTGTGATAAAACTCTTTTGGATTATAGGAATCATAAATTTCATTTAATTCTTCAACTTTTGCTCCAAATAAATAATTATTTTCTACTCCTGCATTTTCAAAAATTTCTATATTTGCTCCATCATAAGTTCCAAGTGTCAAGGCTCCATTTAGCATAAATTTCATATTGCCTGTTCCTGAAGCTTCTTTTCCCGCTGTTGAAATTTGTTCTGAAATATCTGCTGCTGGGAAAAGTTTTTCGCCGTAACTTACCCTATAATTATTTACAAATACTACTTTTATTTTGTCGTTTACTTCTTCATCGTTATTTATAACTCTTGCAATTTCATTTGCAAGTTTTATTATCGCTTTTGCTCTAAAATATCCTGGTGCTGCTTTTCCTCCAAGAATAAATGTTGTTGGGTAGAAATCCATATCAGGATTTTTCTTTAATTTGTGATATAAATTTATAATGTGAAGAAGGTTTAAATGTTGTCTTTTGTATTCGTGAATTCTTTTTACTTGTATATCAAAAATTGAATTTGGATTTATACTTATTCCTTCATTTTCCAAAATATATTTTGCCAACTCTTTTTTATTTTCAAATTTAATTTGGTTTATTTCTTCTAGAGTTTTTTCGTCGTCTAGGTATTTTTCTAGGCCTTTTAATTTTGTAAGATCGTATTTCCAATCATCACTTCCTAATTTTTCTGTGATGAAATTTGATAATTTTATATTTGAATATACTAACCATCTTCTTGGTGTAATGCCATTTGTTTTATTATTGAATTTTTCTGGCATTAATTTATACCAATTTTTAAAGGTATCGTCTTTTAAAATTTGTGTGTGAAGTTTTGCAACTCCATTTACAGACTTACTCATTACTATTGCAAGATTTGCCATTCTCACTTGGTCAAATCTTATAATTCTATAAGGATCAATAGCTTCTTCTGAAAGTCCTTTTTCTTTAAATTCTTTTACTAAATTTTCATTTAATTTTTTAATTATATCAAAACATCTTGGGCATACTTCAAGCATTATATCTTTTGGCCAAGATTCTAGGGCCTCTTGCAAAACTGTATGGTTTGTAAATGCAAATGTATTTTTTGTTATTTCTACAGCCCTTTCAAATTCAATTCCATTTTCATCAACTAAAACTCTTATAAGCTCTGGTATAGCAATAATTGGATGGGTGTCATTTAATTGAATTATGTGATATTTTGAAAAATCTTCAAATTGTAAATCGTGGTCAAAATATCTTTTGTATTTTGAAACCATATCTTGAATTGATGCTGAGCAGAAGAAATATTGTTGTTTTAATCTTAAAACTCTTCCTTCTCTTTGCATGTCATTTGGATATAAAACTCTGGTTATATCTTCAGCCCTATTTTTTTCTTCAACTGCCTTATCATATTGAAAATTATTAAAATATGAAAAATCAAATTCTTCAAATGGTTCTGCTTGCCAAAGTCTTAATGTATTTACTTGTTCATTTTCAAAACCTAGCATTGGCATATCGTAAGGAACTGCTTTTACAGTTTGGTCTCTAAACTTTACAATTTTTGAATCAGATTCAACTCTTATTGACCAACCATCGCCATCTTTTATCCAATGATCGCCACCTTCTACTTGAAAGCCATTTTCTATTTTTTGTTTGAAAAGTCCTTCTCTGTATCTTACTCCGTATCCATACATATCAAGTTTTTGAGTTGCTGCTGAATCCATAAAACAAGCCGCAAGTCTACCAAGACCACCATTTCCAAGAGCAGCATCATCTTCAAAATTTTCTATTGATTCAAAATCAATGTCAATCTCACTTAAAATTTCTTTTACTTCATCATAAATTCCAAGATTAATTAAATTATTTCCAAGAGATCTTCCTACCAAAAATTCCGCAGAAAAATAATAGGCTTTTCTTGATCTTCTTGTCCTATTTTTGCAATTTCTCCATTCTTGATTGATAAGCTCCATTATTGTATCGCAAAGAGCAAAATATCTGTCCTTGTCTGAAGTTTCTGCAAAATTTTTTAGTGTAATTCTCTGTAAATTTTCGATATAACTTTCCATAAATTTATTTTTGTTCATTTTTCTCTCCTATATTTTAAATTTTTTATATATTATCTTTTTCAAAATAAATAAAACCAGTATATGTTCTATTTTGCCTCAAAAATTCTTTTAATGAAATCTTATAAACTTCTCCCCATGATGAGATTGTAAGTTTATAATCATCCTCAAATTTTTCTATTTCTGTAATTGTAACTCCATGATGTTTCATCACCCTAATCGACCTACTGACCCAATTAAAAAATATAACTGGCAGATCTTTTTCTATGGCTTGGAAAATAAAATTTGCAATCTCTTCCATTGATTTTCTTTTTATTGGATTATCTTCTAATATGTGTGATTTTAATTTCAAATGGTAGGATTTTCTAAATTTATTTAATTTGAAATCCAAAAGCCTTGCCGTTGGCACTCCATAAACTCTTGGTTTTATAATTTGAAAAAACCAATATTGGTAATCATTAAATTGATCTAGGCTAAATTTTTCATCTTTTCTGTAGAGATATAGGTAAGTGTTTGTAAATGCCGTAACTACACAAGACCTATCCCTATAAAATTTACTCACTCCTACTTCTTTTAAGTCATTTTGGTAGCCACCATAGTAAATTTTATTATTTTTAATTACTGGAACAAATTCGCCTTTTTTAGATCTTTTTAATTTCATCTATTTTTCTTCCTTTTTGTAGTGAACTTTTTCTGATAATTCTTTAATTTCATTTTCTGAAATTTCTTTTTTTGCCAAAGTCTTATCCATTTTTTCATTCATCAAAGTGTACAAAATTGATGCAATTGGAATTGATACAAGCATACCAACAATTCCAAACAAACTTCCACCAATAGCTATAGATACAATTACCCAAATTGATGGAAGACCTATAGTTTTTCCAGCAAGAGCCGGATAAATTATTGAGCCTTGAACTTGTTGGGCTATTAATAAAAATATTAAAAATACCAAAGACTTAAATGGTGATTCTATAAAAATTAAAATCATCATTATGACAGTTGCAATAAGTGGTCCAACATAAGGAATAAAATCTGCTATTGCAACCAATATTGCAGCCATAGCCGCAAAAGGAATTTTTAAAATTAACATACCAACAAAAACCAAAATTCCAAGTATCAAACTAGAAAGAGCTTTGGAATTAATATAAGATGCAAATGAAGAATAAGAAAGACTTGCCACCTTGTTAATTTCATCAGCAGTACTCCTTTTAAATAAGGAATAAATAATTCTATTAGCTAAAATTTTCAAATCTTTTTTATTAATCAATACAAATACCGAAAATATTGTAGCAGCAGCTATGGTTATAATAGTTGATGATACAGAATTTATAATTGAAGTTGTTTTATCAAAAATATTTCCCGCCTCTCCAACAAAATAATCCTTAACTTGAACTAAGACATTGTTCCAATCAACACTATTTATATATTTTTGAGCATCATCGGCAAAATTTTTTGTTAATTTATTTTTATTTAATAAATCTATCAAATCATCTAAAAATAACGGAAATCTTTCAATAAGAGCAGTTACCGCCTTAGATATTCTTGGAATTAATACATTCAAAAATATTACAATACCCAAAATAAATAAAATCCAAGAAGATATAAGTGAAAAAACTGGAACTAACTTTTTTGTCTTTTCTGTTTTAAAAATTTTAGAATACACTTTTCTTTCAAAGAAATTCATAGGCAAATTAATAATAAAAGCCAGCATAAATCCAATCAAAAAAGGTTGTATTACAGCAATAAATACCGTCAAGCCATTCTTAACATTTTCAATATACCAAAATGCAAAAAATACCAAAATAGATATAAGAATAACTTTTAGTAATTGTGAATTCTTTTCATCTAATTTTTTCATTAAAGTTTCCCTTCTCCCTATTAATCATTTACCTATATTCTACCATAGAAATTTTTCATCTTCCATTTTATAATAATGATATAATAAGCTTGAGGTGGATTATGAAAAAATGTTATATATTTGCCGGCGGAGATTTCGACGGATTTTTTGATAAAATAGGAAAAGATGATTACGTAATAGGAGCAGATAAAGGCTATACATATATAGAAAAAATCGGAATAAAAATAGATACAATAATCGGAGATTTCGATTCAGCACAACAACCAGATTTTGAAAATAAAATTACATTAAAACCCGAAAAAGACGAAACCGATTTGTACGCTGCGATAAATTTTGCAATAAAAAAAGGCTACAAAAAAATAATTGTCTATGGAGGACTTGGCGGAAGAATTTCCCACACTATTGCAAATATAAAAATAATGGAAGAATTTAAGAAAAAAGGAATTGATATAGAATTAAAAAATAAAAACCAAAAATTATTTGTAATAGATAAAAATTTTCAAGAAAAAAAGCAAATAGAAAACACCTATATTTCTCTTTTTGCCCTAACAGAAAAAATAGAAAATTTAAATTTAATAAATTTAAAATACGAGCTAAAAAATTTCACCTTAAAAAACGACATGCACCTAGGCGTATCAAATGAGCCAATAGGAAAAGAATTTAAAATAGAATTTGATAAGGGAATGATTCTTGTAATTTATGAAAACAAAAATGTATATAAATAAGGCAGAATTTCCTGCCTTATTTTTCAAAATATTTTTCTATATTTAATCTACCAACTACAACATCATAGCCGTAAACTAAAATTGGTCTTTTTAATAACATGCCATCTGATGCTAATAAATCTAATTTTTCATCTTCTGTCATATCTTTTAATTTGTCTTTTAAATTCAACTTCCTATAAATTTGTCCAGATGTATTAAAAAATTTCTTTATATCAAGACCACTTTTTTCATACAAGTCTTTTATTTGGTCTTTTTCCGGTTTTTCTTCTTTTACATCTTGAAATTTATAATCAATTTTCCTATCTTCCAAAAATTTCTCAGTTTTTTTGCAAGTTGAGCAAGATTTATATCCTATTAATAATGCTTTCATATTTTTCTCCTTAAATTAATCTTTAAAAAAGAGGTTGACCTTGCAACCCCTTTATTTTTTTATTTTCTATCGTCGTTATCTGATTTTTTAGATTTGTATTCTTCTCTTGTCATAACATCAACTACATCAACATTTACTGTTACAACATCAAGTCCTGTCATTTGCTTTACATTTTCTTTTACAACTTTTTTGATATTTTCAAAAATATGTGGAGCAGATTTTCCATATTCTAAGATTATTTGCATATTTACTTTTGCTTCTTTTTGTCCAACTTCAACATCTACTCCTGATGTATCTTGTTCACTTGATGATTGGAAAACTGATGAAACTGAATCAAAAAAACTTGCCTTCATATCCAAAATTCCATCAACTTTATTTACTGCAATTCTAGAAATTTTTGCTACAACCTTATCAGCAATTGTAAGTTTTGAAACTTCTTTTTCGATTTCTTGATCCTCTTCGATTCCTTTTTCGTAATCTTTGTCAAATGTTTTTTCTGTCATAATTTTCCCCTATCTTTTTTATTGAAATTTTTTTAATAAGCTAATTACAAATCCTATAACCTTAGGATCTTTGTCGAGCCATCCGCCCAAGCAATAACAAAATCCTAGCACAATCCAAATACCAACAGTTCTAAAAAATCCAAAATCAAATAGCGAACCTATTGTTGCAATTCCCAAAATCAAAGAAATAATTTTGTGTTTATTTTTTTCTTTAAATTCCTTGCATTCTTTTTCTTTTTTCTCTCTTATATCAAGTTTTCTCATTTCTACATCATAGGCGGTTACTTGTTTTTCTAAATCTAATTTTGTTTTTTCTTTTTCCATAATACCACCTACCTAAGTTCTCTTTCTTGACTTTTATGAGCTTTATTTAATTGAACATGGGCATTTGCATTTTCAAGTCCTGTAAGCATTCTAAGTCCCATTTCAACTTCAGCTTGAATTTTTCTACCTAAATCCTCAAAGTCCCTATCTCCAAAAACGTCACATTTAATTTTTGCTTCTACAGTTTCGCCTTTTATTATTTTAACTTTTGAATCTGTAAGTTCTGTTCCCATAAATTTATTTACTGCAGAATTTACTGCTGAATCCAAGGAATTTCTTGTAATAAAAATATCGCCTGTATTATCTTCTACTAGATATTCACGCTTATCATTTTGATTTGCTATAATATCTATCAAAAGAATAATTGCAAAAATCAAAATTGCTATAGCAACACCGAGAAGTACGTATCTGTAATTTTGTATTTCTAAATATGATAATAAATCATGCCTTACTCCATCGTCTGCGAGAGCAAGTGTTCCAAGTATGGCGGAAATTATTATCAAAGCTATGGTCATAAGTGACCACAAAAATTTTTTAAATCCTCCCATAAAGCCTCCTTACTTATAATTTACCCATGCTTTAGCTTTTGAAACAAAACTTTTTTAGTCATCTTCTAATTCCAAAGATAATTCTAACCACCTATCTTGGTATCTTTGCTTCTTTTCTTCAAGGTTTTTTATCTTAGCAAAAGTTTCTATGACTTTTTTTTCATCATCATAAAAACCTTCTTTGAGGCTTTCTTCTGTAAGTTTATGAATTTTTGCATCAATTGTATTGGATTCTTTTTCTAATTTTTCTATTTTTTCTTTTATTTTTTTTACTTCAAGCTTTTTAAGTTTTTTCTTTTTTTCTTCTTTTTTAATTTGGGTTTGTGTCATTAGTGGCTTTTTTTCATCTTCTAATGATTCTTCTTTTAATTTTTCTACATAATAATCGTAATTACCCAAATATTCTTTTATATAATCCTTGTGCATATCAAGAATTTTTACGGCAATTTTATTTAAAAAATACCTGTCGTGGCTTATTACAAGAACTGTTCCTTCATAAGCAATAAGCGCATCTTCAAGGGCTTCTTTTGAATCTATATCAAGATGGTTGGTTGGCTCATCCATCAAAATAAAATTACAATCTGAAAGCATAAGTTTTAAAAGAGAAATTCTTGCCCTTTGTCCTCCAGACAATTCATTTATTGGTTTATCAACTTCATCTTGATAAAACATTATTTTTGCAAGATAAGATCTGATTTCATAATTTGTAAGATCGGGATAGGCTTCTCTTATTTCTTCAAACAAAGTGTTTTCTGTATTTAAGGATTTTTGTTCTTGGTCAAAATATCCAACTTTTACGCTAGAGCCTAATTTTATTTCTCCATCGTCTTTTCTTTCTTGGTTTAAAATAATTTTAAAAAGAGTAGTTTTGCCTACACCATTTTCTCCAATTATTGCCACCCTATCGTTTCTATAAATATTAAAAGAAATATCTTCAAAAATATCCTTATCGTAGGATTTTTTTAATTTATCTACACTTAATACATCGACTCCCGAAATTATTCTTGGAGTAAATCTTATATTTATGGATTCATTTAAGTTATCAGGCTTTTCTACCCTTTCCATTTTATCCAAAAGTTTTTGTCTTGATCTTGATTGAGAAATTCCTCTTTTTCTTTTTGAACCGCCAAGATTTTTTAACCTATCAATTATTTCTTCTTGCCTTTTGATTTCTTTTTGCTGAGTTTTATAAAGATGGTTTTGGACTTTCAAATCTTTTTTTCTTTGATCCATAAATGATGTATAATCTCCATCATAAATTTTTAGTCCACCATTTTCCATCAAAAATATTTTTGAAACTGTTGCATCCAAAAAATATCTATCGTGGCTTATAACTATAACTGATCCCTTAAAATTTTTTACAAAATTTTCCAAAAAATTAATCGCCTTTATGTCAAGGTGATTAGTCGGTTCGTCTAATAAAATTAGGTCAGGTTTTTCCAATAAAAGACAGGCAAGTTCAACCCTTGCCTTTTGTCCTCCTGATAAAAGCGAAATTTCTTTTGAAAAATCTTCTTCGCTAAAGCCCATTCCTATAAGTACGCCTCTTATTTCCGACTTATAGGAATAGCCATTTTGTTTTTCAAATTCTTCGCTTTTTTTTGCATATTCAATCATTATTTCATTGAGCTTATCTGGATTTTTTTCCTCGCTCATTTTTATTTCAAGATCTCTAATATTTTCTTCTAGTTTTATAAGATCTTTAAAAACTTCCAAGCAATAATCATATATACTTTTATCTGACATAAGTCCTAATTGTTGTTTCAAATAACCAAGGCTTACATCATTTGGTATATGAATTTTTCCAAAATCTTTGGAAATTTCTCCTGTCAATATATTAAATAGTGTAGACTTTCCAGAACCATTATTTCCTATTAAACCAATTTTATCTCCCTTATTTATCGTAAATGATACGTTTGAAAATACGTCTTGGGTTGGATAGGATTTTTCTAAATTTGATACTGACGCTACAATCATAATTTTTTAGAAAATGAAATCTTCTGGTGTGTTGATAAAATATGTTAGGGTAAATAATGATTCATCTAAATGAACATTTTCTATTACCACATTGTTTTTTGTTTTCAAATCAACTGGTGCGAAGTTCCAAATTCCTTTTATTCCTCCTTCACAAAGAATATCACAAACTTCTTGGGCGCCATCTTTTGGCGTTGTGATAATTCCTATATCTATTTCATTTTTTTCTAAATATTCTTTTAAATCATCTGTTGACAAAACTTTTAAATTTTCTGTTGAAACTTCTTCATTGTTTTTGTCAAATACTGCTTTTACATTGTAGTCTAAAGTCTTAAAACCTGAGTATTGGAAAAGAGCATGGCCAATATTTCCAAAACCGATTATTATCATAGAATATTCTTTGTTTACTCCAATAATTTTTGCAAGCTCTTGCATTAATTCTTTTACATTATAACCATAACCTTGTTGACCAAAGCAGCCATAATGATTTAAGTCTTGTCTAATTTGGCTTGCTGTTAAGCCTGTAATTTGTGAAAGTTCTTTAGATGAAACTCTTACAATACCTTTTTCATTAATTGCTTCTAAATACCTATAATATTTTGGTAACCTTTTTATTACTGATAAAGAAACGTTTGACCCTTTTTTCATAACAACCTCCGTTAATCATTATTTTTTATTTCTTTAGACCTTAATCTGTTTAAAAGTATTACATTCAAAAGATGAACTATATAAATAATTATTAGTCCACTATAAAACAACTCTTGCCAATAACTTGATATTCTTTCATCTACTGCTATGTATTTTGGTAATAATGGTGTATAGTTACTTACCACAAGTAGGGCGTGGTAGCTTAGGATTGCAAAAACTATAATGCTTATTATTGCTACAAAAATTGAATAGCCTCTTGTTTCTTTTTCCATTAATATATAAAGAGGATAAATAAGCATTATAACCCAAGAAATAATGAAGGAGATACTCCAAACATTATTTACTACTTGTGGGTTAATTTTTGTAAGAATTAGGATTAAATTTGATACTAAAACCACTAATACTGATAAAAGCAGAGTACTTGAAAGAAATCTTTCAAATCTCTTTTTCATCTTTAGCTCCTTACTTACTATATTTTTTTGATTTATATCTTAAATTATTATCTAAGATTTTTTTTCTAATTCTTAAATTGTGTGGAGTGATTTCGATTAATTCATCTTCTTCCACAAATTCCATCATCTCTTCAACGCTCATAATTTTTGCTGGAGATAAAACAAGGGCTTCATCAGCTGCTGATGCTCTGACGTTGGTTTGTTTTTTCTTTTTGCACACATTTACGTCTATGTCAATTCCTTTTGCATTTGAACCTATAACTTCTCCCTCATAAACTTCATCTTGAGGCTTTACAAAAAGTTGTCCTCTTGATTGGGCTGCGTGAAGTCCATAAGTAGTTGCTACTCCTGTTTCAAAAGAAATAAGTGAACCTGCTTGTCTTTTTGCAATATCTCCCTTATATCTTTCATAAGAATCAAATTCTGTATTTAAAATTCCAGTTCCTTTTGTATCTGTTAAAAATTCTTGCCTATAACCTATAAGTCCTCTTGCAGGAATTTTAAATACCATTCTTGTGTATCCTGATGAATTTGGAGCCATATCCATTAGCTCTCCTTTACGAAGACCTAATTTTTCTATTATTGAACCTGTATATTCTTGATCAACATCAATTGTTGCAAGCTCCATTGGCTCAAGTATTTTTCCATTTTCATCTTTTTTAAACATAACTTCAGGTTTTGAAACTTGGAATTCATATCCTTCTCTTCTTAAATTTTCTATCAAAACTGAAAGATGAAGTTCCCCTCTTCCAGAAACCTTAAATGCTTCTGTTGAATCTGTTGTTTCAACTCTAAGTGATACGTCCGTTTCTTTTTCTTTAAATAATCTATCTCTTAAATGTCTGCTTGTTACATAATCTCCATCACGTCCTGCAAATGGTGAATTATTTACAGAAAATGTCATTGAAAGTGTTGGCTCAGAAATTTTTGTAAATTCTATTGGCTCCATATCACTTTCTGTACAAATTGTATCTCCTATATTTATATCTTCCATTCCCGATAAGGCAACAATTGAACCGAAATCTGCTTTTTCAACTTCACTTCTTTGTAGTCCTTCAAATTCATAAATTGTAACAATTTTTGATTTTACTTTTCTATCCTTGTCATTGTAATTTACAATTATGCAAGAATCATTTTTATTTATTTGTCCACTTTCAACTTTTCCAATTGCAATTCTTCCAAGATAATTGTCATAGTCTGTTGTTGAAACCAAAACTTTAAATGGAGCATTTTCTTTAGCTTCAAAAGCTGGTGTGTAATCAATTATTGTATCCAAAAGATCTGTCATATCATTTTTTACTTCACCAAATTCTAAACTTGCCCAACCTTCTTTGGCTGATGCAAAAACAAATGGAGAATCAAGATATGATTCATCAGCTTCAAGGGAAATAAATAAATCCAAAACTTCATCCATTACTTCTTCAACTCTTTGGTCAGGTCTATCAACTTTATTTATACAAATAATTGCTGGAAGATTTAATTCGATTGCCTTTCTCAAAACAAATTTTGTTTGAGGCATTGGACCTTCACGACTATCTACAACCAAAACTACAGCTTCAGCCATATTTAAAACTCTCTCAACCTCTCCACCAAAATCGGCGTGGCCTGGAGTGTCGATTATATTTATTTTTATTCCCTTATAATTGATCGCAGTATTTTTTGAAAGAATTGTAATTCCTCTTTCTCTTTCAATAGAATTTGAATCCATAACTCTTTCATCAACTTGTTGATTTTCTCTAAAAATTCCGCTGGTTTTTAAAAGACCATCAACAAGAGTTGTCTTACCATGATCAACATGGGCGATTATCGCCACATTTCTTATATCTTCACGTTTCATTAAATCACTTCTTTCTTAACTAATATAAACTATTTATTCATCAATTTATTATATCATATGTGATAAGATTATCAATAAATAACAAAAAAAATACTTGATAAAAAAAACTTACCAAGTATTATATATATAATTTTCTCTTGGAATCTCTTTTTACAAAAGCGATTATAATATTATCTTTAATAATAAGCTCATCAGCTAAACTATAAACAAGTTTAATTCCCCTGCCGTGATCGTGGAGTCCATCATTTTCAAAAAGATAATCTATTCCTTCTCCCTCATCTTTTACTTTTATCAAACAGCAAGTATCATCCATAATAAAAGTTGTGTCAATAATTTTATCATACTCACACCTATTTCCATGCTCGTAGGAATTTATTATAAGTTCATCCAAAATCAATCTTATTTTAAAAATTAAATTTTCATCTATATTTTTATTTTTTAAATTTAAAACAAGCCCATCCCTAAATTTTTTTATCATTTTTAGGTCAGTAGGCATTATGTTTCTAATAAGTTCCATCTTACCCCTCATCTCTTATTAATAAATTTATACCCAAATAAAAATTTTTTGTTAATTTTTGTCCAAAAAGTTAAAATTATTGCTTTTTTTGTTTTTGTAGTATAATGTATGTATAACAAATGAAAGGAGAATATTATGAAATACGTATGTACAGCTTGTGGATATATCTATGATCCTGCTAATGGAGATCCAGATAACGGAATCGATGCAGGAACAGAATTCAAAGACCTTCCAGAAGATTGGGTATGCCCAGTTTGCGGAGTTGGCAAGGATATGTTCGAAGAACAAGAATAAGATTTTTTAAAAGGGAGGCTCTAGCCTCTCTTTTTTATAAATTCGTATTCATAATTTTTTTATGAAATATTTTTTAAAAAAACATAGCAAAGAAATTAAAATCTTTATAAGTCTTGGACTTTCTATTTTATTTTTGACCTTTCTTTATAGATTGTACAAATTAGGAATACTCACAAATTCAGATAAATTATACGATTATATTGGAGCTTTTACTTATCTTGCCCCTTTAATATTTATAATTCTAAAAGTTTTGATTGGATTTGTTCCTTTTATTCCAACGACGATTTTTATAGTAATAGGCTTTGCCTTGTTCGGTCAAAAATTTGGTCTATTTTTAAATTACATAACAGGTCTTATGACCGCTGTTTTAAATTACACTTTGACTAGAATTTATGGTAAAAGATTTTTAAATTTATTTTTGCCGAAAAAAAGCCTTAAAAAATATGAAAGCGCAACAAGGCAAAGTACAAAAAGATTTAAAAAAGTTTTATTTCTAACAAGTGCCATGCCCTTTGCTCCTGACAACGCCTTATCAATGGTTGCAGGATTTAAAAAATTAAAATTTGAAGATTATTTAAAAATAATGTTTGTGGCTAAATTTATAGAAATTGTGATTATAGCTTATTTAATGTATCATTTAAAATTATTTTTAGCATAAAAAAACTCCTAATTTTTTAAAATTAGGAGTTTTTTATATATTCATTGCTTTTTTCCAAAAATATAAATATAGCGATGTAAATACGCCTAGATTATTTTCTTCTAACCAAGGTTTTCTTTTTCCACAAAAATGCAAAAAGCAAGTATTTGAAATTATGTAGGACAAATTATATTTTTTATCCTTCAATTTGTAAGCCAAATATCTTCTTGCATCATAATTATATTTTATTTCGTCAATTTTTATTATTTTATTTCTAAAAACCACATTCAAAAGATCCTGATCTGGCATTATAAGTCCCAAAGATTTGGTATTTTTTACATAATTTAAAACTTCTTTTTCATAGCTTTGACTATTTCTTGCAAGTTTCAAATTTATCATCAAAATTCCCGAATTAAAATAGTTGTCTATATCTTTTAGTCCAGATGAAATAGATAGCCTTGCTACATTTGCAGATTGAACCGTTGGAATAGTATGAGTTGCTGCTGCAAAATAATTATCTTTTAAATCCATCTTGTAAAGTTTTTCGCAAGAATTTAAAACTAAAACATCTGGATCTAGGTATAAAATTCTATCTAAATTTTCTGGCAAATATTTATAAGCCAAAATCCTATAATACATTTCTTCTGTATAATAAAAAGTTGTTTTTGCATTTGAAAAAAGATTTTTAACTTTTATCGGATTTAATTTTGCCCTTTTTGAGCTTGCTTTTATTACAAATTTTTCAATTTCTTCTATTTTTTCATCTCTTATATCTTTGTGAATCAAATAAATTTCAAAATTTGTATCATTACTTTCAAATAATGAAAATAGCATAGTTTTTAGAGGATTTAAATAATTTTCATCACATGAAACCAATATATTCATAGTTTCCCCTTTCTATTGAAGGTCTGTCGTATAAAAACCCTCGCCTATTATTGATGATGTATCTAGAACTGTTATAAAACAGCGTGGATCAATTTCTTTTATATATTTTCTAAACAAAACAGCCTCGTAATCATTTGTTACACACAAAAATATTGATTGATCTTTTTTATAATAAAGTCCTGTTCCATCCAAAACTGTAGCCGACCTATTTAATTTATCTCTAATAAATACACTTATTTCTTCTTGCTTGGATGTAATAATCAAAAATAGTTTTGCTGTATTAAATGATGATATAAATTGATTTACTACAACGCCTTTCATCAAAAGACCTAGACAAGATAAAAGTCCAATTTCTATTCCAAATATTTTGATTGATAAAATTGTAAGAATTGAATCTCCCATCAAAAGTGATTTTCCAATATTTAAATTTGTGTATTTATTTATAATCATAGCGATTATATCTGTCCCGCCACTTGATGCTGATAAATTAAATAAAATTGATGAGCCAAGGGCTGGTATTAAAACTGCACAAAATAATTCTAATAATTTATTATCAGTAAATGGCGTTGTGTGAGGTAGGACTTTACTTAGAGCAAGGGCCGTTAAGGAATTTAATATGGATACATAGCCAGTTTTCAAAACAAATTTCCTACCCAAAATAAAATACGCCAAAACTAACAAAGTCACATTTAAAATCAAAGTTATAAAGGCAGGAGATAAGGGAAGACTATTTGAAAGCAGTATGGATGCCCCCTCTACCCCTCCTATTACAAAATGATTTGGATATTTAAAAAAATGTGTTCCATTTGCCATAAGTATGGCAGCAAAGCTCATTAGTAAAAATTTCTTTTTTTCACTCAAGGGCTTGTGGGCAAATTTATCTTTTTTTCTATCTTTTCTAAGTATTTTTATTGCAGCATTTCTGTCAAGAATATGTTTAATTTTTTCCTTGTCGGAATAATTATTAGGATCTATATTTTCATTCATTTTTTCTTATTTTTTAATCCTCCAACTTTATAAAAAAAAAAGCCTAACGGCTTTTTTTTAGTCATTCGAATAATTATCAAAATATCCTTGTATAAGAACAACAGGAGTTCCCTTATCGCCTGAACCTGATGTCAAATCGCAAAGTGAGCCTAAAAGATCTGTGATTTGTCTAGGAGTTGTTCCTAAGGTTTCATTTGTTCCTTTCAAATCAGCTGCTTTTTGTGAAATTCTTTCTCTCATTTTTGCAGTTCTTTCATCTATTGATAAGTCTTTTAATTCTGTATCAGCTATATATTTTATTTTCAATTCATTTGGTGTTCCAGAAAGTCCTTTTGTATAAGCTGGAGATACAACAGGATCTGCAAGCTCCCAAATTTTTCCAACTGGATCTTTGAAAGCTCCATCGCCGTAGATCATTACTTCAACTTGTTTGTTATATTTTTCAATAAATTTTTCTTGAAGTTCATCTACAAATGTTTGGCCATCTCTTGGGAATAATTTTACAACATCTTCTGTTGAAAGATTTGAACCAAGTAAACCGTAATCTTCATTGTAGCCTGAGCCATCTACTGATTTTGTCATTATTTCATCTAGACCATAAATTTCTTCAGCTCCAGATTTTTCTAGAAGTTTTTTAGTTAAATCTCTTGTGTGGATTTGGCAAACTAGAACACTTTTTGTAAATTTAAGTACATCTTTTGGATTGTTGAAGAAATGTACTTCGCTGTTTTTTGCCATTTCTTTGTAAAGAGAAATATAATCAACTCCAGTAAATTGATGTTTATAATCTCCTGCAAGTTTTCTAAATTCTTCTTCTGATAAAATATCTGAATAAGGATTTACATCACTTTCAAATAAATCCATTCTGTCCATAATGTAGTTTCCTACCTCATCTTGTGGATAAGATAAGCAAATGTGAAGTTTTTTTCCACTCAAAGCAAAAGCTTTTAGCATTATTGAAAATCTATTTCTGCTTAAAATTGGAAACAATATTGCTATTTCGTCAGATTTAAATTTATCATTTATATCTTTAGCAATTTGTTCACAACTTGCGTAGTTTCCTTGAGCTCTTGCTACAAGGGATTCTGTAATGCAAACTACATCCTTATCATTTATTTCGATATTTTTTGATTCAACAGCCTTGTTTACGCTATCAAATACAATATCTACTAAGTTATCTCCTGTCTCAATAATAGGTGTCCTAACACCCATTGATACTGTTCCTATTAATCTATCCATACATGCTCCTTCCTCACGTATTATACATTAATTTTTTTAAAAAATAAAGTTAAAATTTTATTTTTTTTTACGATTTTACTTTTTGTTTGGTCTTGCATTTTGGGCATTTTACGATTATTTTTCCTTTGCCTTTAGGAATACGTAATTCTTGTCCGCATGATTTACATTTAATATACTTATATTTTTTATCTCCAAATATTTTCCTTTTTATTTTTCTATATTTTTTTTGGATAGGATTTAAAAATTTTAATTTAAAAATATAATTTTCGCTGTTTCTTTTTATTTCGTTTGTTGATATAGTCCTAAATATGGCATAAAAGACTATCACAAGTGGCATTGCTTGTAAAAAATTAATTTTTAAAAAATAATTTATAAGCATTAAGCCAATTGCAAACCACACAAGTCCTATAGATAGTTCGTCAATTCCATGTCTTTTTTTCAAAATTAAACACCTTCTACTAATTCTTTCATTATTTTTGATATATCTCCTTTTAAAAGATAGTCTGCTTTATTATCTTTTGGGGTAGGATCTTGATTAATTACTACAAGTTTGTTTCCCCTATAAAAATCTATTAATCCTGCCGCAGGATAAACAACTAAACTTGTTCCCCCGACAATTAACACATCTGCTTCGCTAATTAATTTTACCGCATAGCTAATGTTATCATTGTTCAAACTTTCTCCATATAAAACTATGTCAGGTCTAACAACTGAGCCACACTCATCACACTTAACTACATTTTTAAATTTTTTAACATAAGCTAGGTCAAAATTTTTGCCACAAGATGTACAATAATAATCTCTCAAATTCCCGTGAAGCTCAATTACATTTTTACTTTTTGCTTCTTGGTGGAGAGAATCTATATTTTGGGTTATTATTCCTTTTAATTTTCCTTCTTTTTCGAGTTTTGTTAAAGCAAGGTGACAATCATTTGGTTTTATTCCTTCAATCATCAAATTTTCTTTTGCATATTCCATAAATTTATCAGGATGATTTACAAAAAATTCATGGCTTAGCATATATTCAGGCGAATATGATGAATTATTTTCTCTATTATAAAGTCCAGTTGCAGATCTAAAATCTGGAACGCCAGATGCTGTTGATACTCCTGCTCCTCCAAAAAATACAATATTATTTGATTCTTTTATGATTTTTTTAACTTCATTAATTTTATTATCCATAATATCTCCTTACAATGACTATACCCTACTTAGATTTTTTAAATTTATTATCAATGCTTGCTCCAAAAAATGCGCCTATTACTGCACAAACTACTGCAACCATTTCTTTGTTTGGAAAATTGTAGGCATTATTTAAAATTATTGAAATAATTACTCCTCCTACAATTCCTATATACATATTTTTATTCATAAAGTCCTCACGATAAGTCTAAATCTTTTTTTAATATTTTTGCATTTATCCAAAATAATCCTAGAAATATCAAAATATAATAAATAAATCCTGTCAAATTTATATATGATTCTCCCTTGTATTTTATATAAGAATAAACAAAAGCCATATAATTATAATTTTTTAAAATTATCTTATTGTGTAAAAGCAAAAAATTTTTATTTATGAAAAACGCAAGAGCAAATATGGCTATTGTCATTATAAAAATTAAAAATACTGAAATTTTTCTTTTAAACAAATACCTATCCATTTGCATATATAAAAATACTAAAAGAGCACTTATATTTATCAAAATCATTATAAAGACCAAAGATAAAAGTATTTTTGTATTTAAATATGTTCCTACTATATAAAACAAAAATACTGACAAAAACACCAAAAGCCAATAGAAAATATTTATTACTATTAATTTTGCCAAAATAAATTCTCTTGCGCTTATTGGCAAGGAAAATGTAAGTATTGACCTATTTGTGTAAAGATCTTTGTAAAAACTATTTATAATAAAATAAGAAATTGTTAGGATAAAAACTACAACCACAATTATTTCTATTGAATTTATGGCTGAATTTATTTCTAGCGTTCTTGAAAATGCTCCAATTGTTTTGATTGACATCATTGAGATTAAAAGAATTACAAAACTTGCAATTGTTGATATGAAAAATTTCATATTCGATTTTGCATCATATTTTAAATATTTTCTCATAATAATCTCCTAAAAATCAATCTTCTCTTCTATCAAAAATACATTATAAAAAAATGTAACTGCTATTATCAAAATAGAAAATGTCAACATCCAAATATTTATTCCCAAAACTTTTCCGTCAACTCCATTGTAAAGCATGGAAATATCTACTCCATTTATATTTATTATCCTTTGGATGGCAAAGTCTTTAAATCTTAAAATCACAGGACTTATTGTGTAAATATTTCTTAAAAGCCAAACTATTATTGTAAATAAAACAATGGACAAAACCACTGATACAAATGAATAATATCTTCTAAAAATTTGTACTTTTGAAAGGGTTATTCCAAAAACCAAAAGAAGATAGGCAATTGAATAATAGATTTCTAAAACAAAAACATATACCATAAGAACCTTTATGGATATATTTATTAAATCATCATAAATCCCCAAAAATTTTGAGCTTATAATTAAAGAGCCTACAAAAACTACAAGGCTTAAAAAGCCTATCACAAGACTTGCCAAAAATTTTGCAAAAATAATCTTAGCTACAGAAATATTTATGGTAAAAGTTATATAAGATGACTTGTCAAAAATATCTCTTTTGTATCTAATGGTAAAAAATATCAAACAAACTGACAAAATTATAAGGGCAAGAGCTATAAGGAGAATAAAAAATGAAGTGTTTTTATTTTCCAACTCAAAGCTATTTAATTTATAAAATATTCCAACAAGACCTTGAGAAAGTATGGCAAATAATGCCATCAAAAGAAAAAATCCCCTTGACCTTTTTAATTCATATTTCAAAAATCTAATCATATTACAAAAATTTCCTTATACAAATCTACCATTTGCTTTTTATATTTATCTCTCAAATCTTCGGCGTCTTCTTCCAAAAGAATTTGTCCTCTTTGGATAAAGGCGGCCCTATCAAAAAGATTTTCCAAATCTCCAATTTGATGGGTTGTAATAATAATTGTCCTACCAATATCTACAGTTTTTATAATTGCAGATAAAATCATATCCTTTGCAATAGGATCAACTCCTTCAATTGGCTCATCCAAAATATATAATTTTGTATCACGAGAAAGAGTCAACGCCAAAAGAAGTCTTTCCTTCATTCCCTTTGACAATTTATCAGAATAACCTTCCTTTGGAATTTTCATAAATTCAAAAAGTTCCTTGCAAACTCTCATATTAAAATCATCATAAAAATCCCTGTAAAGATTTACCGTATCCTCAATTGTCAAATTATCATAAAGATGGTAGGCATCAGGCAAATAAGAGATGATTTTTTT
>NZ_KV808723.1:0-26438 GCF_001812365.1 Anaerococcus sp. HMSC065G05 | reverse complement strand
TTTTTTTGTTTCAACTCCAACTTTTTTCCCATCAATTAAAATTTCTCCATCATTAGGCTTGATAAGTCCCATAATACATTTTAAAAGAGTAGTTTTTCCTGAACCATTTGGACCCATAAGTCCCAAAATTTTCCCTCTTTCAAGTTTTAAATCAATACCATCAAGCACATTTTTTTTGCCATAAGTTTTTTTCAAATTTTTTATTTCTAATATATTATCCATTAGCATTCATCCTCAAAGATACAAAATCATAAACTCCCTCATTTGTAATTCCTATTGAATTCATATTTTTTAAAAATTCATTCAAATATCCATTTGCAAATTCCACAATTAGGGCATTTCTTTTGTTTTCATCAATTTTCATATAATAATAATCACTTTTCGCCTCAATCAAATCCTCATCCAAAAGTCTTTGGTAAGTTTTATCCACATAAGAAGGATTTACTCTAAATTTATTAATAAGAAATTCCTTATCATAAAACTTATCCCCATTTTTTAGAAAATTATTTATAATATTTTTGGCAACAAAGTTTCTAATTTCATTATTTACTGACCTATCTTCCATATTAGCTCCTTTTCTTTACTATATTAATCTATGATAGAAAATCAATTTCCAAATCAAAACAAAGACTTGCCTTCATAAAACAAGACAAAAATTTTTCCCCATAATCATTCAAATTTTTATAAATAAAAGGATAATTTTTAATAACAATTTTCTCATCAAGCATAGAAAGTTCATCAAAAAGCCCATCAAGATTATTTACTTCATATTCAAAATCAATTTTTTCATTTAAATAAGAAAAGGCCTCATCCCTTGACTTAAATTTATTTCCATCCAAACAAATCATCTAATTCTCCTTGGTAAAACTTTTGTAATGGTCTTTGGTGTAAAAAATATTAAAATCCTCATCATAAATAAGTCTTTCACCACCACGTCTTCCACCAAAATAATTTACATCACATTCCTTGTAATTTGCATCAGGTAAATTTTTTTCAAAATTACCAAAATAATCTCCACCAATTACTCCCTTATCAGTAACTTCCCACAAATTTCCTTTCTTAGGAATCCAACCAAGTTTTTTCGCCTCTTTTTTTGTCAAAAAATTTGGAGGAAGTTTTTTATATGCCTTAATATAATCAACTACATCATCTTTTTTATAATAAGCCTTATCTTCAAGAAGACTTGTACATTCAACTTCTTCATTAGAATTAATATTTTCATGCTTTACACATCCAGTAAAAGCAAAAATAAGAAAAAAACTTAAAATAAATTTATAAAAAAAGTTTTTAATTTTCATTTAATTACTCCTTTGCTATAATTATATCAGAAAGGATAAAAATATGAATGTATTAATATCAAGATGTCTTTTGGGAATAAATTGTCGCTATGACGGAAAAAATAACGAAATAAAAAATTTAAAAGAAAAATTTCCACAAATAAATTTCATAGACGTTTGCCCAGAAGTAGATTCAGGAATGAAAACACCAAGAAAGCCATGTGAAATAAAAAATTCTAAAGTGATAAATGTTGATGGAGTAGATTTTACAAAAAATTTTAAAAAAGGCGGACAAATCGCCCTAGAAATTTGTAAGAAAAATAATATAAAAATCGCCCTTTTAAAAGCAAAATCTCCATCTTGCGGAAAAGATTTTATTTATGATGGAAATTTTAATAAAAATTTAATAAAAGGCGACGGAATAACTTGCCAAATTTTAAAGAAAAATGATATAATTATTTTCAGCGAAAAGGAAATTGAAGAATTTTATTCTTACCTAAAAGCTAAAATTAGCTAATCTTAAAATTTTAAAAAATTTTCAAAAAAATATTTGACAAATATTTTTAAAGCTGGTATATTATATATTGTCGTTAGGACATCGGGGTGTGGCGCAGCTTGGTAGCGCGCGTGGTTTGGGACCATGAGGCCGAAGGTTCGAATCCTTTCACCCCGACCATTTTTTTGCAAGCTAAAGCTTGCTTTTTTAGTTGTAATACGTAAATTTTCCCTTTTAAAATTGCACCGAGCGGTGCTTTTTTTATGCCTATTTTTTTAAAAAATTCTTTAGCAATAAGCAAAATAAAAATTTAACCCATAAAAGAGATCTCTCCTCTCTTTATAATCGGTAGAGATGGGTTATGGAACTCTTTATTTTATTGCTAATTTTTTTATTTTATCTTTTTTGGCTTATATAAATTTTAAAAATAAAATTTAAAAAACATTCTACTTTTTATTTATTAATTATTAATGAAAAAAATAACCCATCTCGACCTTGTGGAGAGATCTCATTTATTAAATCTATCTATGAGTTCTCTTTTGATTCTTAGATCGATATGGGTTATTTTTATATTCTATTATTTTAAATATCTTCTGTCAAATATGGCTTACCACTTGCTTTTGGTGCATTTGATTTTTTATTAAATAAAATTAAGAAAATCAAAATTGAAATGTATGGAATCATTGAAATAAATTCCATTGGAAGGCTTATTGTTGTTCCTGTTAAATAGGTTGCTATAGCTTGGGTTAGTCCAAAAAATAATGAACCTATCAAAACTCCTTGTGGCCTCCAATTTCCAAATATTACACAAACGAGTGCAATGTATCCTTGACCTGCAATTAAGGTTGGAGAAAATACACTTACTACTGCAAGTGACATAGAAGCTCCTCCAAGTCCTCCCATAAATCCTGAAAACATTACTGCAAGATACCTAATTTTTCCTACAGAAATATCTAAAGTTTCAGCTGCTTTTGGATGTTCTCCAACTGCAATAAGCCTTAGTCCCCATTTTGTTTTATATAAAAATACATAAAGCAAAATTACAGATATTAAAGCAATATAAACTGTCGCATATTGAGAAAAAATATTTTTTAGCGCTTGATTTGTAATCAAACCGTCAAATAATCTAGGAATTTTATTTTCCAAAGCAATTGATGGGGTTTGAGTTGCGCCATCAAAAAATAATCTTGCTAGAAACAAAGCCAAACCTGGTGCTAATGTATTTATAGCAATACCAGAAATTGTTTGATCTCCTGCAAATGTAACTGAAACAAGTGCATGGATTAGTCCAAAAAACATTCCAGCAAGACCTCCTGCCAAAAATCCTAGCCATGGATTTCCTACATAATATCCTACTGTCGCTGCTACTAAAGCACCTATTGTCATCATTCCTTCAAGTCCAATATTTACTACTCCAGATTTTTCTGAAATCATTCCACCAAGGCCAGTCAATAATACTGGTGTAGCATTTGAAAGTGTATTTCCAATTATTAATCCTAAAACTGTCAAATTAAGCATTATTTCCCGCCTTTCTATTTTTCTTTTTGTTTACTTTTGCTTTTATAATTCTAAATATTAAAGGAATAGCAGTAAATAAAATTATTGTTCCTATAATTATAGAAATTAATTCACTAGGAACTCCCATCGTTCTTTGTAAATTACTTCCTGCATATTTTAATGATCCCAAAAATAAGCCTGAGAAAATACATCCTATTGGATTGTTAGATGCCAAAAGTGAAACTGCAAGTCCATCAAATCCAAAATTTTCCATAGCTGATAATAAAGGAAGTGAATAAGTGTAACCCATTACTTGAGTTACGCCTGCAAGCGAACACAAGCATCCAGAAATTGCCATTGATTGGATTATCTTTTTATTTGCATCAATTCCACCGTACTCACTTGCTTCTCTGTTTAATCCTACGGCTTTTAATTTATAACCAAGACTTGTTTTTTCAAGAATAAACCAAATAATAATTACGCTAACAATAGCAAGAATTATTCCTAAATGAATTGGTGCTCTAAAAAATTTTCCAAAAAATCCATCAAATTTTTGGCTAGCATTTGTAACTAGAGTAACTTTTGCTGAATCATTTATATCAAATGTTCCCATAGAATTTGGTTTTTGATAGCGATAAACTATAAAATTTTGAAAATAAAAGGCTACCCAGTTAAGCATTATGGTAGAAATTACTTCGTGAATTCCAAATTTTGATTTTATAAATCCAGCAAGACCTCCATAAATAAATCCTGCCAAAAGTGCAACAATTATTGTAACAATAACATGGATTACTGGTGGAAGTTTTAGTAAGTAGCCCATCAAAAATCCTACAGTTGAACCAATTATAAATTGTCCTTCTGCTCCCATATTAAATAGTCCTGTTTGAAAAGCAAAACATACACCAAGACCTGTAAGAATAATTGGAGTTGAATTTACAAGAGCCCAGCCGATATTTCTTGGGGATTTAAAAATTCCTTCTATTAATTTTCCATAAGCTTCTATTGGATTATAACCTGTAAGAGAAAGAACTATAGCTCCTACCAAAAGTCCCAAGATTATTGATACAAGAGTAAATAATAATTTTGAATTTGAAAAAGAATTTTTTCTTTTTGTTTTTGCTTTCTTATTCATGATCTCCTCCTGCCATTAATCTTCCTACTTCGTATTCATCAGTTTCTTTTGGATCAAGCTCTCCTACAATTTGTCCATCATAAATTACGCAAATTCTATCAGATAAATCCATTACTTCATCTAATTGAAAACTTATTAATAAAACTGCCTTACCTTGATTTCTAAGCTCTACCAAATATTGGTGGATAAATTCTATTGCTCCAACGTCAAGTCCTCTTGTTGGTTGAGCAGCTATTAATAAATCCGGATCATTTGTAATCTCTCTTGCGATAATTACTTTTTGTTGGTTTCCGCCTGAAAGACTTCCTGCTTTTTCGTTTATATCATTTGGTCTTATATCAAATTTATCAATCAAATTGTTTGCGTTTTCTTCTATTTTTTTGAAATCCAAAATTCCATTTTTTGTAAAGTCTTTATCTATATTCTCCAAAATCAAATTATCTTTAATTGGATATTCTAAAACCAGACCTCTTTTTTGTCGATCTTCTGGAATTTGGTTCATGCCAAGGTCAATTATATTTCTAGGAGCTTTATTAGTAATATCTTCTCCTTTTAAAATAACTTTTCCTTTTTGAGCTTTTCTCATTCCAGAAATTGCATCTATTAATTCTGTTTGACCGTTTCCATCAACTCCTGCAATTCCTAGAATTTCTCCTTTTCTTATCGAAAGATTTAAGCCTTTTACCTTGTCAACTTTTCTGTTGTCCTTAACCCAAAGATCTTCTATCTTAAATATTTCTTCGCCAAGGTCAATTTTTTCTTTTTTTACATTAAAGCTTACATCACGGCCTACCATTTTTTCAGCAAGATCAGCCTCACTTACATCTTTAACATTAACTTTGTCGATGTATTCTCCCCTTCTAATTATGGTACAAGTATCTGCCATAGCTTTAATTTCTTTTAATTTGTGGGTAATTATTATAACTGATTTTCCAAGTTCAGTTAATTTTTCAACTATTTCTATAAATTCATTTATTTCTTGAGGAGTTAAAACTGCTGTTGGCTCATCAAAAATCAAAATATCTGCTCCATGATATAAAGCTTTTAAAATTTCAACCCTTTGTTGTTGTCCAACCGATATATCCGCAACTTTGCTGTCCGGATCTATAATAAGTCCATATTCTTGGCTTAATTTAACAACTTCTTTTTTTGCCTTATCTCTATCAATGAAAGAATTTTTTCCTTCGTAACCTAATATTATATTTTCTGTTACTGTAAATGGTTCTATCAGCATAAAATGTTGGTGAACCATTCCTATGCCCATGCTAATTGCTTTTTTTGGTGAATTATTTATAATTTCTTCGCCTTTTATGTAAATGTTTCCTTCAGTTTGAGGAAACATTCCATATAAAATATTCATAAGAGTAGTTTTACCAGCTCCATTTTCTCCAAGCAGAGCGTGTACTTCACATTTGTGAAGGTCAAAATCTACGCCTTTTAAAACTTTCTTGTCGCCAAAGCTTTTATGAATATTTTTTAATGAAACAACTGGGCTTTCATTTAAATACTTATCCATAATACCTCACTATTAATTTAGAATTTTCTAAATATTTTTGTAAAAAAAAGAGTAGTTTTTCTTCCTACTCTTTTAATTACTTATTTTTTCTTAGTAGATTTTTACTTATTTGTCGTAACCCATTGATTTAAATTCTTCTTCGTTTTGTGGAACTTTAATTTTTCCATCAACGATTTGATTTCTTAAATCTTCAACCTTGTCTTTAACTTTTTGGTCTACTAGGTCATTATCTCCATAAGCTATATCCAAAGCTTCTCCATCTTTAAGTGAGAATGCTCTTGTTTCTCCACCTTTGAATTTTCCATCTTTGTAATCATCAAGTGTTAATTGAACAGCTTTACCTACACCTTTTACTGTTGAAGCTAAAATATTATCTGGAGCTTCTTCTTTTTGGTCACGGTCAACGCCGATTACGTATTTATTATTTTCTTTTGCTGCTTCAAATACTCCAATTCCTGTACCACCAGCTGCATGGAAGATTACATCTGCACCTTTTTGATACATTTGGTTAGCAATATTTTTTCCTTTTGCTTGGTCAGCATAAGAATTTGCGTATTGAACTTGAACTTCTATGTCTTTTCCTTTTTCTTTTGCCGCTTGTTTTACACCAGCTCTAAATCCATATTCAAATCTATCGATTACTGCTGATTCCATTCCACCTACAAATCCAACATTGTTAGATTCTGTTTTCATTCCTGCAATATATCCAACTAAAAATGAGTTTTCATTATCTGCAAATGTTATTCCTAAAAGATTTTCAATTTTATCAGGATTTGCGTTGTCGATTATTGCGTAATTTTGATCTGGATTGTCTTTTGCAGCCTTGCTTGTTGCATCATAAAGAGCATATCCTACTGTAAAAATCAAATCTGATTCACTATCAAGTGCTGATTCAAGGTTTGGTTGATAATCAGAATCTTTGTGTGATTCAATATAATCAAATTTAATTTTTCCATCTTTTTCGTAAGCTTTTAATCCTTCATAAGCAGATTGGTTAAATGATTTATCATTTATTCCACCTTGGTCAGTTACCATTGTAGCTGATACTTTTGCTCCATTTGCATTAGAAGCTGTAGAAGCCATTGAACCGTTATCAGAATCTTTTTTTGATCCACAAGCTGTAATGCTTAGTGAAAGTGCTAGAGTTAGAGCTCCAGCCATAATTTTTTTAATTTTCATCTCTCCCCCTTAAATTAAGAAATTGTTTTTTTTGTGTAATACTATTTTATATGAAATTTATCTTTCTGTCTAGCTATTTTACAATAATAAAATTATTTTTCATTTTAATATATAAGTTTTTAATAAATCAAACAAATTCATCAAGGCATTTTCGTGACATCTTTCATAGCCATGAGATGCTGAAATTCCACAGCCTACAAGGGCGTGCCTATAATCATAAAATGAGCTCATAGCAGCAGATGCATCTGAGCCATAAAATGGATAAATATCAATTGCAAAATCAATTCCAATTTTTTTGGCTGTATTTATCAAATCATTTGTTAAATCAAAATTGTAAGGACCTGATGAATCTTTTGCACAAATTGAAACTTTTCTATCATTTGTTTTTAAATCATCGAAAACAACTCCCATATCTACCGCAATCATATCTTTTATTCCAGATGGATGGCCCGAACTTGCTCCATGTCCTACTTCTTCATAAGTTGTAAACATCATATAAATATTTCTATCAAATTTTATATTTTCTTCTTTAATTTCTTTTGCAAGGGCAAGCAAAACTCCGCTTGATGCTTTGTCATCAAGGTGGCGTGATTTTACAAAGCCATTTGAATATCTAAATCTTGAATCAAGAGCAATAAAATCTCCAGGATTTATTCCAAGTTTTTTTACATCCTCATCGCTTTCAACAAGCTCATCAATAACAACTTCCATTTCATCAAAATTTCTTTTTGAAATTTTTGGTGTATCTGATCCATGAACTGAAGGCTCATTCAATCTAAAAACTCCTTCAAATTCTTTTCCATCTCTTGTAAAAATTTTTACATTTTCAAATTCTGCATAATTTAATGGAAAGCCACCAAGAGTTGTAACTTGAATTCCTCCATTTTCTTTTATACTTCTTACCATAAGACCAAGCGTGTCGATATGAGCTGATAATAAAAGTCCATCATCTTTATTTTTTTTATCTACATAAATTGGAACGATTACATTTCCCTTATTATTTTGGTAAGGCTTGTATCCTAAATTTTTAAATTCTTCCATCAAATATTTTTCGCATTTTTTTGTAAAACCAGTTGGTGATGGCCTTGTGCATAATTCTTTTATATAAGTTATTATTGTATTTTTGTCCATTTTTACTCCTTTATTTTTTTATAATTTAATTATAAATTAAAAATTTTTCCTTGTAAATTTAAAAATAAAATAAATATTTGTATTATAAAAATATATGTGCTATAATATGGGTGTAAACATTTTCACAGCTGAATATAAAAAGAGACTTTGCAACAAATTTATCCCATTATTTTTGTTGCTTTTTTTATATTTAGTAATAAAACAGGAGGTTATTATGAGAGACATAATACTAGGTGAATTTTTTGGAACAATGTTACTTATTTTATTGGGAGATGGAGTTGTTGCAAACGTTCTATTGAATAAGAGTGGACAAAAAGGTGCAGGTCCTGTTCAAATTACATTTGCTTGGGGTCTTGCAGTTATGATTCCAGCTTGTATTTTTGGTGCATTAACAGGTGCTCATTTTAATCCAGCCCTATCAATTGCTCTTGCATTTAATGGTGGAATTGAATGGAATACAGTTCCTTCTTATATAATTGGACAAATGCTTGGAGCATTCTGCGGAGCTATTTTAGTTTATATTTTATTTAAAGATCATTATGACGCAACAAGCGATGATCCATTAACAGTTAGAGCAACTTTCTGCACAGCTCCAACTATACCAAATACTTTTAGAAACCTATTATCAGAAATTATTGGAACTTTTGTTTTAGTATTTGCTATTTTAGGATTTGGTAATGTTGCTGGCGCTGGAATGGGTGGCGTTGACAAATTATATGTATTTGGTCTTATCGTTTCAATCGGTATGAGTTTAGGTGGACTAACAGGTTATGCAATTAATCCTGCAAGAGATTTGGGACCAAGAATTGCTTATGCAGTATTACCTTTCAAAAACAAAGTTGATCCAAACTGGGGATATTCATGGATTCCTGTTGTTGGACCAATAATTGGTGGTATATTAGCAGTTCCAGTTTTTAATTTTATATTTTAATTATTTATAAATTTTAAGAAAAGAGAAGAATAAAATGTATGATGTAATAGTAATCGGTGCTGGTGTAACTGGTGCATCAATTGCAAGAAGACTTTCTAGGTATAAATTAAATATTTTAATTTTAGAAAAAGAGCTTGATGTGTCCATGGGAGCTAGCAAGGCAAATTCTGCCATAGTTCATGGTGGCTATGCTGAAAGCCATGATGAGCTAAGAGGAAGAATTTGCTACAAGGGAAGAGTGGAATTTAATAAGTTAAACCAAGAGCTAAACTTCGGATTTTTGGAAAACGGATCTTTGGTTTTAGCTTTTGATGAAGATGATGAAAAAGAACTTAATAAACTCTACAAAATGGGTCTTGAAAATAATCTTGATGATATTGAAATAATTAATCAAGAAAAGCTTAGACAAATAGAACCTAATGTATCCGATGATGCAATATCCGCTCTTTATTGCAAAGGAGCTGGCGTTTGTTCTCCATACGAATACGTTATTGCCCTTGTAGAAAATGCCATAGAAAATGGCGCTGAATTAAAACTTCAAAGTGAAGTTGTTGATATCAAAAAAGAAGAAGATATTTTTAAAGTAAAAACTTCTGATGACAATACTTATGAAGGAAAATTTGTAATTAATGCTTCTGGATTAAACGGAGCAAAAATTTCAAGCATGATTACAGAAACAAACTTTACAATCCATCCAAGAAGTGGCGAATATTTACTTATGCAAAAAGGAACTGGCGAGAAAATAAAACAAGTTTTATTCCAAACGCCATCTCCAAAATCAAAAGGAATTCTTGTAACAAGAACCTACCACAACAATCTTCTTTTAGGCCCTGATGCCATTGATGAAGAAGAAATCGATCTTGGAACACACATTGAAAGGCTTGCAGAAATTTACAAGCTTGGATTAAAATCTGTAAAAGATGATGTAATTGATTTAAAAAAATTTATCCGCTCCTTTGCAGGACTTAGACCTGCTTCATCAACGGGAGATTTTATAATAGAAAATACCAAAACTTCTGGTTTTATAAATGTTGTAGGAATCCAATCACCAGGCATAACTTCTTCTCCAGAAGTTGCCAAAATTGTTGAAAATATTTTAAAAGATTTAAATTTAAAATTGGAAAATGATCCTTCCTACAATCCTTATAGAAAACCTATTATAGAATACAAAGAGCTTGAAGATTTTAATAAGGTAAAAGATAAAATTGATTTGCCACTTGGAAATCCCGAAAGGCTTGTATGCAGATGTGAACAAGTTAGCGAAAAAACAATAAGAGATGCAATGAACAGGGGCATACCTTGTTTAACATTCGACGCAATAAAAAGACGTACAAGAAGTGGAATGGGATTTTGCCAAGGAAATTTCTGTAGGCAAAGAGTTCTAGAAGTTATGGAAGACGAAACAGGAGAAAAAATTTTAAACAGAAAATTCGACAGCGAACATTCCGGAATTTCTAGAATAAATAAAAAAGATATTAATGATTTCATAAAAGAATTAGAAGAAAAAAATTTAGAAGAATAATAAAAAAACCACAGGCTCCATGCCTGTGGTTTTTTTAATTGCTTCTTAATGTTTCTATTGCTGATAATTTTGTTGCTCTTATTGCTGGTAGGTAGCCTGCTAGAATTCCTATAAATGATGAAAAAATCACTGCCATAACTCCTAGCCAAATTGGGATATTAAATTCCAAAGCTGTATCCATGGCTTGGGCGAATCCTGCTAGCAAAAATTTATTTGCTATAAATCCTAACAAATAAGAAATAAGTAAGCCTACAAGCCCTCCAAAAAATCCTATAAATCCTGATTCTAATAAAAACATAGTCTTTATATCTGAAACGCTTGCGCCAATTACTTTCATAAGACCAATTTCTTTTTGCCTTTCGTATATGCTCATAAGCATTGTATTTATTATTCCTATCGCTGCTACAATAAAGGCGATTGAACCTATTCCTGCAAGTATGAGCATTATTGTTTTTGTGGATTTATTTATCTCTTCTATCATATCTATTGATGATGATGTTTGATATCCCATCGACTTTACTTCATCTTCTACTGCTTTTACATTTTCATATTCATCACATACAAGGGTAATATTTTTGTACAAATAATTTGATTTTTTCCCTCCATCTTCGCTCATATCATCAAGGCTTGGGCTTTGCAATTTTTTATCTTCTTTTTGCAAAGTCTTATAAGTTTTTTCATTTATATACATTCTACTTTTTTCTAAAAAACTTGATTCATTCATTATCCCCTTAACTTTTATTTCAAGATCTGCGAAAGTCGGCTTAGAATTTCCTTCTTCGTCTGTGGGATTATTTTCCATATCTTCATAGCCTAATCTTAACACAAATTTTTCTTTTAAAATATTTAAGCCTTCAACGTCTTCTTGTTCAAAGGATTCACCTTGTTTTTTCATCTTATATAAGTGATAGTCTGAACCCAAAATCATAGACAAATCATCTGATGGATTTAAATTTGATCCTGAATCAAGCATGTCAGATTTTATTTGAGCAAAGACCTTATCAGGTATAAGGCTTATTCCATTATTTGCTTCAAGTTTTGTATCTTTATTCTTTTTCAAAAAAATTTCTGTATATAAATCCTTGTGTGGAATTACATATTTTACATGTTTTAGTTTTTTAAACTTGCCTATGCTACTTTGATTTATAGAAGTTTGTGCTTTGTCAGAACTTATTTCTATATTTTCCAATCCTCCAAAAGATTCAACCATATCTCTTTGTTGTTTTGCCATCGCCAAACTCAAGGAAATCATCATTATTATTGACACTGTTCCAATCAAAACTGAAAGTATGGTAAGAATTGTTCTAGATTTTCTTCTCAAAAGATTTCTAAAGGCAATATCTATCCTATCTTTAATTTTCATCTAAATCTAATTCCTTATTTTTTTTCTTTTTACTCCTTTTTCTTATAAAATAAATCAATAAAACTATTAGAAAAATAGAGCCAATTCCTATAACAGGTGCCATATTAAAATCTTGTTCTACTTGTTCGGTAGATTCTATTGGGTTGCCATTTTCATCCACATTTTCATTTTGGGACATTTGAACTTGTTTTTTAAAAGTTTTTTCTTCCTTGTGAACCTCTCCCTTGGAATCTTCATAAGTTAAAATTATTTTTCCCTTTATAGGCCCTTCTTTTTTAGGATTCATATTAAAAGAAAAAGATTCGCTCGCTCCTTGTGCAAAATTTCCAATAAAATGACTATTTTCATCTACATCAAAGCCTTCTCCTTCGACTTTGCACATAAAATTTGTCAAATTATCCTTGCCAGTATTGTAAATATTCATCGAAACATTTGTATCTTCTCCAACAAATAGTTCATCTATATTAATATCACTTGTACTTATTGCTGCAGTTGCTACAACAGGTATTCCTATACTTTCTGTGGTTTGATATTGATTACCAAGATAATCTTCATATTCAAAATTAACGCTCATTTGATAATTGCCAGCTTTTGTATTAGGCAAAACATTCATTTTTATAGTTTCTGTTGAATAATTCCAAGGATAAATTGCAGACCTATAAAAAGTATTTGACCTTTCAACTGGTGTAAAAACAGATCCCTCATTCCCATAAGCAGTTTCCGAACCTGCTTGATTATTTCCAGAAACTTGCTCAGTTGAAGATGCTTGGTCAAGAGAAACTTTCAAATTAAATATAGCATTTTGTGCATTCGTATTATACAAAGTTAAAATTATATCAAAATCTTTTCCAGCTTCAACCATTTTTGGTTGGATTTTATATGAAGAAATAATTAATTTTGGTTTATTTCTTATTTGAGCTTGCTCATTGGCAGAATCATCTTGTTTATTAAAATTTGTAGTGTTTTCAACTTGATTATTTTCCATTTTTTAATACCTCATCTATACTTAATTTTTCATGTATTTTTTCTATAAGTCCATCTCTCATAAAAAGGGTTCTATCAGCAAATTCTGTCATTTCCTCATCATGCGTTACCATAATAAGGGTTTGATTATTTTTTCTAACAATTGATTTTATCAATTCCATAATTTCAAAAGAAGTTTTTGTATCAAGATTTCCCGTAGGCTCATCAGCAAAAATAATATTTGGATTTCCCACAAAAGCACGAGCAATGGAAACTCTTTGTTGTTGTCCGCCAGAAAGCTCGTTTGGTTTATTGTAAATTCTTTTAGAAAGCCCCATGTCTTTTAAAATTTGGTAGGCTTTCTCTTCTCTTTCTTTTTTGCCCTCGCCTTTAAAAATTAAAGGCAAAGCTACATTTTCTATAGCCGTAAGATAAGGCATAAGATTATATGATTGAAAAACAAAACCAATATTTAAGTTTCTAAATCTAGTTATATCTTCCTCACTCAAAGAATTTAAAGAAATATTTTTGTATAAAACATCTCCAAAAGAAGGTCTTTCAAGACCTGCAAGAATATTTAACAAAGTCGATTTGCCAGATCCAGAAGTCCCAAGCAAAGCAATAAATTCGCCCTTATCAATTGTTAAATCAATTCCATCTAAAGCTTTTATAATATTTGAACCAAGCTTATAATATTTTTTTACATTTTTTATTTGAATAAAAGTCATACAAGATCCTTTTAATTGATTAATCTAAAATAATAAATTGTTTTTCCTATTATATAATTTTTTTTTAATATTAATCAACTATTTTTCTAAATTTTTTTTAATTTTTTTTACCAAATAAAGCTTAAAACATTAAAAAATCACAAAAAAAATCTATGAGTAAAAACCCATAGACTTTTTATAAATTCTTAAATTTCTATTTAAAGAATTGATTTAAAAATTTTACTTATTTTATAAAATTTTCCCTACTTACTATATTTTTTTCTAGAATCCTGTTGCTGATTTAAAGAAGAAATATCCAAGTGGTGTGTAGTACATTCCTTTGATATTTGGTTTCATCATGTATGGATTTACATAGAAATAAATTGGAGCTACTACTGAATCATCTTTTATTAATATGTCTTCAGCCTTGTGCATATTTTCCATTCTTTCTTTTTGGTCTGATGTTGCTTTAGCTGCTTTTACATATTTATCAAATTCTTCATTTTTATATTGAGCGTCGTTATTTCCACCGCCTGTTAACCACATATCGATAAAGCTCATTGGATCGTTGTAGTCAGCAATCCATCCGTGTCTTGCTATATTGTAGTTTCCTTCTTTTCTTTCTTTCAAGAATACATTCCAATCTTGGTTTTGAAGATTAACTTGAACGCCTAGATTTTCTTGCCACATATTTTGTAAAGCTTCTGCTATAGCCTTGTGGTTATCGTCTGTATTGTATAGATAATCAATTTGTGGGAAGCCCTTGCCGTCTTTAAATCCAGCTTCTTCCATAAGTTTTTTGGCTTCTTTAATATTTTTTTCATATTCGTCAGATTTTATTGAATAATAATCTCCACCAACTGTTCTAAAGTCATCGCCTTTAGCTCCATCTGCATCATAAACTCCTGCTGGTACAAAACCGCTAGCAGCTTTTTCTCCTCTTCCTGTAACTTGATCAACTATAAAGTTTCTATCAATTGCAAGTGAGAATGCTTTTCTTACTTTTGGATCGTCAAATGGTTTCTTTTCTGTATTGAAACATACAAAATATGTTCCTACGTATGGAAGAGTCTTTAATTCTTTTGTATCTAGAAGTTTTTTAATTTCTTCTTGTGGTGCTGAGTTTACAAAATCCAAATCTCCTGATCTATAAGCAGCATAGATTGCGTTTTGATCATCTTGTAAATGGAAAGATAATTTTTCAGCCTTAACTGATTTTGCATCATAATATTCTGGGTTTTTAACCATTGTTAAAGTTTGATTGTGATCCCATTTTTCTAATTTAAATGGTCCATTTGATACTAATGTATCAGGAGAGTTTGTCCAAGTTTCACTTTTTTCTACAATATCCTTTCTAACTGGCATAACTGCAGGAAATGCACAAATTTCTTCAAAGTATGGACATTTTACATTTAAATTTACTACAAAAGTTTTATCATCTGGAGCAGAGATATCAAGTTTTTTATCTTCATATCCTTTTACCATATCAAGCATATATTCATAGTCTGCTCCTGTTTTTGGATCTACAAGTCTGTTCCAAGCATAAACAAAGTCATTTGCTGTTACTGGTTTTCCATCTGACCATTTTGCATCTCTTAATTTAAAGGTCCATTTTAGTCCATCTTCTGAAACATCCCATTTTTCAGCAATACCTGGTTTTAAAACAGCATTTCCTTTTCCATCATCATCCCATCTTAATAGAGATTCAAACATGTGAGAGATCATTATTGATCCATCTGATGCTGTGTTTAATTGTGGATCTATTGTTTCTGGTTCTGATGCAATATTTATATCCAATACTCCATCTTTTTTGCCTTCTTCTTCGTTTGTTGCAACATTAGAATTGCTACTATCATTGCTTTTAGAATTGTTTCCTCCACATCCTGTAAACAGCATTGATAAACTCAACAAGCCTACTAATAATTTAGCCTTCATTTTCATTTTTATTACCTCCTAAATTGTGACAACTTACATAGTGTCCTTCTTCTACTTCTCTAAACTCCGGCTCTTCCTTTTTACAAATTTCTGTCGCATACGGACATCTTTCATGAAACCTACAACCTTTTGGCGGATTAATCGCCGATGGAACTTCTCCTTCTAGCTTTATTCTTTTTAACGATCTAGTAAGTTTGGGATCTGGAACTGGTATAGCTGTGAGTAGGGATTGGGTGTAAGGATGTAATGGGTTTTCATAAAGTCTTTCGGCATCAACAAGTTCAACCATTTTCCCCAAATACATTACTCCAATCCTATCTGAAATATGTTTTACAACTGACAGGTCGTGAGCTATAAATAAATATGTAAGACCCATTTCTTTTTGCATATCTTCTAGCATATTTACAATTTGTGCTTGGATTGATACATCCAAAGCTGAAATCGGCTCATCGCAAACAATAAATTCTGGCTCAACTGCAAGTGCTCTTGCAATTCCTATCCTTTGTTGTTGTCCTCCTGAAAATTCGTGAGGATACCTATTTGAGTGTTCTTCGTTTAATCCTACTGTTCTTAAAAGTTCATTTATTCTTTCTTGTCTATTTTTTTTGTATAGGCCGTGAATGTCTAAAGCCTCTCCAACAATTTCTTGAACTGTCATTCTTGGATCAAGGGATGCTGATGGATCTTGAAAAATTATTTGCATTTTCCTTCTTAATTTATACATTTCTGGGCGAATATTTTTTTCGCTATCAAAAATCGCCTCTCCATCATAAATTATTTTTCCACTTGTAGGTTCGTGTAATCTTAAAATTGTTCTTCCAAGTGTTGTTTTTCCACAACCAGATTCTCCTACAATCCCAAGTGTTTCTCCTTTTCTTATAAAAAAGGATACATTATCTACTGCATGAACTTTGCTTACTTTATTAAAGGAAGATTGAACTTCAAAATGTTTTACTATATTTTCACATATTAATAATTTATTATCTTCCATTTATTGACTCCTTTATGTGTAGGAAACATTTTGATCTGTGTCCATTTCCCATTTCAAGCATTGGCGGTTCTTTTTTTAGACAAATATTCATGCAATGTTCGCATCTTGTCGAAAATCCACATCCTTCTGGTGGGTTTAGCATATCCACAGGAGTTCCTTTTATACTTTCAAGCCTTACTTGTTCTTTTGAATCAATTCTTGGCATTGATTTTAAAAGTCCTTTGGTGTAAGGATGTTTAGGATTGTAAAATATTTCTTCTACACTTCCTTGTTCTACAATTCTTCCTGCATACATTACACTAACTGTATCGCAAATTTGTGCAACTACTGCAAGGTTGTGAGTGATAAAAATTACACTCATTTTTGATTTATTTTGAAATTCTTTTATTAATTCAAGAATTTGAGCTTGAATTGTTACGTCAAGAGCTGTTGTCGGCTCATCTGCTATCAAAATATCTGGTTCGCAAATAAGTCCCATTCCAATCATTACCCTTTGTCTCATTCCTCCTGATAATTCGTGAGGATATTGTTTCATACGTCTTTTTGGATTGGAAATTCCAACGCTATCAAGCATATCAACAGCCTTTTGGTAGGCTTCATCTTTTGAGCATTTTTTGTGTACCAACAAAGCTTCCATAAGTTGGTTTCCAATTGTATAAACTGGATTTAGGCAAGTCATTGGATTTTGAAAAATCATGGAGCATTTTGCTCCCCTAAATTCACTCATTTTATTTTTGTCATAATCAAGAACATTTTCTCCTTTAAAAAGAATTTTTCCTGATTTTACCTTGCCTGGCTCTTGTAAAAGACCCATTATGCCATAACTTTCTACAGATTTTCCAGAGCCAGATTCTCCAACTATTCCCATAATTTCATTTTCGTGTAGGGTATAATTTATTGAATCAACTGCCTTAACTTCTCCAACAGGTGTGTAAAATGATATGCTTAAATCTTCAATTTTTAAAACTTCTTTTTTATTTTCTTTTATATTTTCCATAAGCCACCTATTTTTTCAACCTTGGATCTAAGGCATCTCTTAGTCCGTCTGCAAATAAATTCAATGATAAAATCATCAAACTTAATAGTAAAGAAGGAATTATTAATCTATAAGCGTAGGAATAAATTCCTCCAAGAGCATCTGCTGCCAAAGCACCAAGGGATGTCATAGGTGCTGAAACTCCAATTCCCAAAAATGATAAAAATGATTCTAGAAATATTGCTGATGGTATTTGCATGGCAGTCATAACTATTACTTGTCCTATACAATTTGGAAATAAGTGCCTTCTAATTATTCTTTTTTTAGAACCACCCAAAGCTTCAACTGCTGTAACAAATTCTTGTTTTTTTAGCATTAAAACTTGTCCTCTTATAATTCTTGCCATTCCTACCCAATAAAGTAGACCAAAGGCAATAAATATTGAAATAAGAGCAGGTCCTAGAACACCAATTTTTTTTGCAAATTCTGATGTTGATGAATTCACAAAAGATTTCATAGGTTGTGATATACCAATTGATAATAAAATTACTACAAGTACATCTGGAATTGAGTAAATCAAATCCAAAATTCTCATCATTATAGCATCTACCCTTCCACCAAAATATCCAGAAATTGCTCCATAAATTGTTCCTATTATCAAAACAATAAATGATGCAAAAATTCCAACTATTAGTGAAACTCTAGTTCCATACATTGTACGAACCATCAAATCTCTTCCTAATTTATCAGTTCCAAAAGGATACCTAAGACAAGGAAATAAATTTTCATCGCCTCTGTATTGAGTTGTGTAATCTCCTTTTGCCAAAAATGGTCCGATAAAAGCAAAGATACAAACAATTATCAAAAATCCAATAGAAACCATAGCTACTTTATTTTCTTTTAGCCTTCGTAAGGCATCTTGAAGATAGGAAGTTGGAGGAGTTTTGGTCATGAAATTTTCTTTTGAGCTTTCAGATGCAAGCTCAAAATCATCAGATGAAAATTCATATTCCTCTAATTTTAATTTTGAATTTAAACTAAATAAATCTTCCATACTAATCTCCTTTAGTCAAGTCTATTCTAGGATCTATAAATCTGTATAAAATATCAACAACCATATTCATAACAATTACCATAAAGGCAAAAAAAAGTGTTGTCGCCATTATTATTGGATAATCTCTATTTAAAACTGAGTTAATAAAATATCTACCAAGTCCTTGAACAGAAAAAACTGATTCAACTACCATAGATCCCGTAATAATTCCAGCAGTAAGTGGTCCAAGATAAGTTAAAACTGGAATAAAAGCATTCTTTAGGGCGTGCTTAAATAAAATTTTTCCTTCAGAAACTCCCTTTGCTCTTGCTGTTCTAATATAATCTTGACCAATTGCATCAAGCATTGATGATCTTGACAACCTTGCTATGTAGCACATAGGATAAAATCCTAAAGAAAAACATGGCATAAAATAAGAGCCAACAGTGTTAAGTCCCATTGTTGGAAAAATTTTTAATTTTACACCAAAAAATAAAAGTAGGAGAGTTGCTACTACAAAGCCAGGAGCGGAAATTCCTATGGTTGTCAAAACCCTCAAAAATGAATCCAACTTTTCGCCTCTGTGATAAGCTGCGAGAGCACCTAAAGGAACTCCCACCAAAGTCGCCCACAAAAGTGCGATAAGTCCAAGTTTTACACTTGTTGGAAGCATTTCTTTTATAATATCGATAACTGGTCTGTTTTTTTGCATTTTTAAAGATACGCCAAATTCTCCGTGAAGAGCATTTACAATAAATCTTTTTAGTTGCACAGAATAAGGTTGGTCTAATCCATATTTTTTATTTAAAGCCTCTAGCACCTCAGGCGATTGAGATTTTTCACTTGCAAAAGGTGAACCAGGCACGAGCTTCATGAGAAAAAAAGTAATACAAGTTACCAAAAGCAAAACTGCTATCGCTTGTAAAATTCTCTTTATTATGTACTTAATCATATTTCCTCCTTGTTTTATCTAATTATATACTTTATCAAGATAAATTGCAAGCGCAGTAAATTATTAATGTGATAACGTTATAAATTAAGCTTTATCAATACTTTTCGCCGATTTCAAAAAACAAAAATTTAAAATATTTTTCCAAAAAAATTAATTTATTTTAAATTTTTCCTCATAAAAACTAAGCTTATAAAAATATTTTAATATTTATTTATTCCACACTTATTTTCTTCAAATTTTTCGATAAAAACCGCTTATATAAATTTAGTGACCGCTTGTCTAAATATTGTAGTCAAGGTAAAAATTTTTATGTATTATATAAACACAAGGAGGATTTAATGAAAGTCGAATTAATAATTGATGAAAGTTTAGATGAAAGTCTTGTAAAAATTTATGCTCCTTCATATAACGAAGATATTGAAAATATAAAAAGAAGTCTTGAAACTACCAATATTGATAAACTTGTTGTTTTTAAAGATGATGAAATTTATCTTTTGGAATATGAAGAAATTATTAGGTGCATAACTAAGGATAAAAATGTATTTATTGAAAGCAAAAACGGTGAGTATAAATCTAGAATCAGACTTTATGAACTTTATGAAAGGCTAAACAAAAATAAATTTATAAAAATATCAAGATATGAAATTATAAATCTTGATTATGTAAAAAAACTAGACCTTTCTTTTAAAGGAACAATAGCAGTGGAATTTAAAAACGGAAGCATTTCCTATGTTTCCAGGAGATATTTGAAAGAATTTAAAAAAGCCTTAGGATTTTAGGAGGAAATTATGAAATATTTAAAAAATTTATTAGCATCATTTTTGATAGGAGTTGGAATTGGAAGTATCATAGAAATATTTATTTCCCTTGCTATAGGAGAAATCACTTTGGGAGTTCCAGAATTTTTAAATGGACAAGACTCTCTTTTAAAAGCAAGAATTATTGAGATAATCTTATATGGTGGTTTTGGAATAGTATCTTCTATTGGAGATAAAATAATAAAAGAAGATAATTTGTTAAAGGCAAGTCTTATTCATTTTTCAATTCTAGCCATATATTTTGTAATAGTAGGATTATACCTAAAATGGCTACCTGATATAAAAACAGCGCTTATTTCTTTAATATTTTTTGTAATAATATATTTAATAATTTGGGCATTAATATATTTTTCAACAAAATCTGAAATTGAAAAATTAAATAAAAAATTTAAGTAAAAGAAAAGTGATGAGCTAAAATTTTTTTATGCTCATCACTTTTTCTTAGTTAATGCTATTTAATTTGCTTTTACTTTCTGTTTGCTGTAGCTATTAATGAAATTCCAGTATCTGCTATATTTTCTATAACTATATCTCCAACATGAACTGGAGCTGTTATACTTGCCTTATTTATTTCTTCCATTACTTCGTTCATTTTGTTTTTTGGAATTGCATCGGCAGTTTTTACTGAAACCGAATATTCTTTTCCACCATCAAGTTTTACAGTTGATGTAACAACTCTTACCGGATTTTTCACTTCGTTTCTAGCGTAAACTTCTCCTCTTTTACAGGTATTTCCTGTAACATCGGTTATATTTCCTTCTTCATCCATTGTTACTGTCACAAGGCAGCCTAGAGGACAATTTATACAAGTTAAATCCTTTTTCATATTTCCTCCAATTTTATTTCTATTTCTTTTGCATTTTCATCTATATCTTTTTTCTTCAAAATTAAATTTTCCATCTCTCCTGGAGCATAAACTAATTTTCTTTTCTTTGTTACTTCTTTTCCGTCAACAAACATTTTTAAAATTCTATTTTGATAAACATTGTTTACCCTAAACCTAATTATAGCTTCATCTTGCATGGTGTCTGGATTTATATATTGTGGTAGTGTATAAGAAATTCCATCTCCTGCCTTTAAATAAATTGGCTCTTTTTGTGATTTTTGGAAATTATCTTTAATATAATCTGCTGCATTTTTGGCTGCAAGTTCGCTTTCTTCTGTTACATAATCTACCAAATCGTGAACGTGAAGAACATTTCCTGCTGCAAATACTCCATCAACATTTGTCATTAGCCTATCTGAAACTACCGCTCCTTTTGTTTTTGGATCAATTTCAATTTTTGCTTGTTTTGTAAGTTCGTTTTCTGGCAAAAGTCCTACTGAAAGTAAAATTGTATCACAGTCAAAGTGTTTTTCTGTTCCAGGAATTACTTTCATATTTTCATCAACTTGTGAAAGAGTACAGCCTGTAACTCTTTCATCTCCTTCAATTGATGAGATTGTTGTATTAAAATAAAGTGGAATGTCAAAATCATCTAAACATTGAACAATATTTCTTTTTAATCCTCCAGAAAATGGCATTATTTCAGCAACACATTGAACGTCCGCTCCTTCTAGAGTCATTCTTCTTGCCATAATTAAACCAATATCACCAGAACCCAAAATAACTACTTTTTTTCCTGGCATATAGCCTTCAAGATTTATCATTCTTTGAGCTGTTCCTGCTGAAAATACTCCTGCTGGTCTACTTCCTGGAATATTTAACGCTCCTCTTGGCCTTTCCCTACAACCCATAGCAAGGATAAGAGCTTTTGGTTTTAAAGTAAACATTCCATTTTCTTCATTCATCAAAGTAATAGTTTTATCATTTGCAAAATCTATTACAATTGTATTTAATAAAACATCTATATCTCTTTTTTCAACTTCATCTATAAATCTTTGAGCATATTCTGGACCTGTAAGTTCCTCATTAAATCTGTGTAAACCAAAACCATTGTGGATACATTGATTTAAAATTCCTCCAAGCATTTCATCTCTTTCAACTATAAGTATATTTTCAATTCCTTCATCATAGGCACGAGCTGCAGCTCCAAGTCCTGCAGGACCCCCACCTATTATTACTAAATCATAATTTTTCATCTTAAATGCTCCTTACTTTACATGTCCTTTTATGTAGTAAGAATCTTTTCCATTTTTTACTACATCGTCATAGTCTTCGCCCAATTCTCTTGCAAGTATTTCCATAACTCTTGGCAAACAGAATCCTCCTTGGCATCTTCCTGCTGTAGCTCTTACTCTTCTTTTAATTCCATCAACAGTTGTAGCACCAAGAGGACGATTGATTGCATCTACAATTTCGCCTTCTGTTATAGATTCACACCTACAAATGATTTTGCCATATCTCTTGTCTTTTTTAATTAATGCGTCGTGTTCTTCAAGACTTAATTCGCTAGTTTTTGGAGTTGGTTTTCTATCATAAGTAAAATCTTTATTTTCTTCAAGATTTAGTTTTTCGCTTACAAGATTTGCCATATATTCCCCAATAGCTGGAGCTGATGTAAGACCAGGGGACTCAATTCCTACACAGTCAAAAAATCCATCAAGACTTTCTTTTAAGATAAAATCTCCGCCTACTTCGTGAGCTCTGTTTCCAGAAAATGAAGTTATAACCATTCTTACAGGAACATTTTTTACAGTGTGATTTGATTTTTCTATAACTTCTTCAATGTGTTCTCTTGTTGAACGTCTATCATGTTTATCATCAATAAAATCTGATGTTGGACCTACAAGAGTGTTGTTATCGATTGTTGGAGATACCAAAATTCCCTTACCTTTTTCAGTAGGAAGATTAAACATAACGTGATTTACAAATCCTTTTGTATCCTTATCCAAAAGTAAATATTCTCCACGTCTTGCTTTTATTTCAAATTTCTCATCTGAAACTTGATTATGAATTTCATCCGAATATACTCCAGCAGCATTTATAACTGCCTTGGTTTGATATGTATTATTTTCAGTAGAAACTTCCCAATATCCGTCTTTCTTTTCAGTTTTTATAACTTTTTCGTAAAATTTATAGGAAACTCCATTAATATTAGAAACTTCTGCAAAGGCAATATTCATCAAAAATGGATCAACAATTCCTGCCTCTTTTGCATACAAAGCAGCCACAACATCATCCGTTATATTTGGTTCCATTTTTAAAACTTCTTCTCTGTTTAAAATTTCCATGCCAGAAACGCCGTTTTCAATTCCTTGATCGTAGAGAGCTTGTAATTTTGGCATATCTTCTTCGCTATGACAAAGAACAAAAGTTCCAATTTTTTTGTAAGGGAAAGATAATTTTTTAGCTTCATCTTCCATCATGTGATTTCCTCTTACATTCATTTTTGCTTTCATTGTGCCTGGATGTGCATCATAACCACCATGGCAAATTGCAGAATTTGCTTTTGAAGTTTCTGTGCATACATCTTCATTTTTTTCTAAAACTAGAAATTTTCCTTTTTTCTTTGATAGTTGGTAGGCAATAGAAGTACCCGTTACTCCTGCTCCTATAATTATTGCATCAAACATATTTCTTCCTTTCAAATAAATTTAAATGAAAAAAAGCAAGTTAAAGTAGGGTCTACTTTAACTCGCTTTCTCATCGTCTTATTTTATTGTTAATTTTATTATATTACATTATATAATCTTTGTAAAATTATTCTTCGTAGTGATTTGCCCATCCAAAGGCTCTTTGCATAGCTCTTTGCCAGTTTCTATCTTTTTTATCTCTTTCTTCAATAGAAATTTCTGGTGTAAATTCTCTATCAACAAGTCTGTTTTCTTTAATTTCTTCAAGATCTTGATAGAATCCTACAGCAAGTCCTGCTAAGTAGCAAGCGCCTAGAGCTGTTGTTTCAAGAGTTTCTGGTCTTTCAACTTTTGTTTGAATCATATCAGCTTGGAATTGCATTAAGAAATTATTTGCACTTGCTCCTCCATCAACTTTTAATTCTTTAAGTGGTGCACCAGAATCTTTTGCCATTGCTGTTAATACATCGTTTGTTAAATATGCAAGGGACTCAAGAGTTGCTCTTACAATATGGTATTTGCTAGTTCCTCTTGTAATTCCTACGATTGCTCCTCTTGCATAAGCATCCCAATATGGAGCACCAAGTCCTGTGAAAGCTGGAACTACATAACAACCATTTGTATCATCAACTTTTGTAGCCATATATTCAGTATCATCAGCTGCATCAACAATTCTTAATTGATCTCTTAACCATTGAATTGCAGAACCTGCAACAAAGATTGATCCTTCAAGAGCATAATTTACTTTTCCTTCTTCAAGTCCCCAAGCAATTGTTGTTACAAGTCCGTTATCAGATTTAACTGCTTCTTCGCCTGTGTTCATAAGTAAGAAGGCACCTGTTCCATAAGTATTTTTTGCATCCCCTTTGTTAAAACATGTTTGTCCAAACAAAGCTGCTTGTTGGTCACCTGCGATTCCTGCTATAGGAATTTCGCCATCAAAATATCCAGCAAAAGTATTTCCATAAACATAGCTTGATGGTTTAACTTCTGGAAGCATACATTTTGGAATATTTAAAATTTCTAGAAGTTCATCATCCCATTCAAGAGTATGAATATTAAAGATCATAGTTCTTGAAGCATTTGTATAATCTGTTACGTGAACTTTTCCACGAGTTAAATTATAAATTAACCATGTATCAACAGTACCAAATAAAAGCTCCCCGTTTTCTGCTCTTTCTTGTCCATTTTCGATATGGTCTAAAATCCACCTAATTTTTGTTGCTGAAAAATATGGATCAACTACAAGTCCGGTTTTATTTTGAATTGTTTCTCTGTAACCATCTTCTACTAATTTGTCAGCCATATCAGCTGTTCTTCTACATTGCCAAACGATTGCATTATAAACTGGCTTTCCTGTTGCTTTTTCCCAAACTATTGTTGTTTCTCTTTGGTTTGTAATTCCTATAGCTTCAATATCTTTTGATTCAATACCTAATTTTGCAATTGCTTCAGTACAAACTCCAAGTTGAGTAGACCAAATTTCTGTAGCATCATGTTCAACCCAACCAGGGTGTGGGAAAAATTGAGTAAATTCTTTTTGAGCAACAGACATTATTTCGCCTTTTTTGTTAAAAATAATTGCTCTATTACTTGTAGTTCCAGCATCCAACGCCATAATATACTTTGTCATACAAACTCCTTTTACATTTTCCAAACATTATAATTTGATGATGATACGGCAACCGCCTTTGAATTAAGGGCATCAAAAACATCTTTTTTATCTCTAATAAGGCCTCCAGCAATTATAGGAATTGATGTTCTTTTGTCTATATCATCTAGTATTTTTGGCATAATACCAGGAAGTATTTCAACAAGATCACAATTTGCTTTTTTTAAAGTTTCTTTTACATTTTTATAGGACAAGGAATCAAGTACAAAAAATCTTAGTATGGATAAAAGTCCTATTCTTCTTGCATAAGCCGCATTTTGACTTCTTGTTGTAATAATTCCATCGGCATTTGTGTATTTTTTTATAAATGATGAAGATAGAGATGATGAAGAAAGTCCCTCAATAAGGTCTTCATGAACAAAAACAATCTTGTCATGGTCTTTTAATTTTTCAACAATATTGGTTATATTTTCAATATTTCCATAAAGAACAAAAACTATTTTATTATTCTTGTAATCATCTTTAATACATTCTTTCAAATCCGTATTATCTTTTATTGCCATAATACAAGGATTATCAAAAAGCAAATCTACTATATCAATCATTTTTCCTCCAAATACACAAAGCGAGCCCTATAAAAAATAAGTGCTCGCTTCTCCAAATATATTTATTACAACCTCATTGTAGCACATAAAATTTATAAATGCAAACAATTTCATCTAATATTTTTTATTTTTTTAAATTTTTCTCTTATCATTGTAAATTCAAAGATTTTTTTATTTTTTAATTGTTATTTTTTAAAATAAAATTTTGAAATCATTTTAAATTTAAAATTTTCAAATAAAAAAGATGGAAATAATCCATCTCAGAGCGTCGACAAACCCACCAATA